>CAZAVT010000229.1:0-5923 GCA_964488395.1 uncultured Burkholderiaceae bacterium
GACCGCCTGCGCCGCGCCATCGAGGCAGTGGGCAATCTCGACCATTGGGCGCAGCCCGGCGATGGGCGACGGCGCTCCCGCGGCTCGCCCAAGCACCCGGGGCTCAAAGAAGGCCAGCTTTCCGGGCGGCGGATCCTGGGCGAGGCCGGCGATCAGGGAGGGCGTCGAGAGCTCCAACGCCTGAACTTTTTCGCGCAGGATTGCCTCGACGGCATTCTCCCAGCCATTCTCGATGCGCAATTTGGGGTAGAGCCGGGTCAATCGTTCGAGCCCGTGCCGGGCAAGCCAGGGCTGCACCCGCGATTGACTCTCAAGTCGGGCTTGCAATTGGCGCAGCGCGGTCAGACGGGCGTCATCCCGGGAAAGCGTCGCCCCGGACTCCCTGCGCCGTTGCTGCGCCGCCAGCCGCTCGCCATCCAGCTCGCGCCACGCCCGCTCGCGCGCATCGAGGTCGTTCGACAACGCCTCCTCGCTCAACTCTGCGGCAGCGACCTCTTCCCGCATCGATGTGAGCCGCACCTCGTCAACCAAGGCCAGCCCCCGGCGTTCGCCCTGTAGCCGGCTGAGCCGACCCTGAAGTGAATCGAGGCTGCTCTGCACATTGCGTTGTGACAGCGCATTGAGCTCGAGGCGGCGACTGACCTCCGATTCGACCTGACGCGCGCCTTCCAGGCGCAGGCGGCGCTCGCGCAAATCGTCGTCCAGCACCGGCAGCTGATCGGTGAGCTGGGCGAGCACGGCAGCGCTGGCTTCAACCTGCTCCGAAAGCTCGTTGGCGCGCAGTTGACCATCGGCAATGGCCTGCCGAGCGAGGTCGCCCTGCGCAACCTCGGTCTCCAATTGCGCGCGTACGGTTTGAAGCCGCTCTCGGCTCTGGGTGAGCAGATTGGCGACCAATCGAATCTCGGCCTCGATCCGCGCCACCTCGGCATTGGCCTCATAAAAACGAGCCTGCGCCGCATGCACCGCATCGCCGGCGGTGTAATGACCCGCGCGGATGATCTCGATGGCCGACTCGAGCTCGCGCAGTCTGGTCTGTTGGCCTTCGATGGTGAGCTGCAAGGCCCTGGCGTCCGCAGCCAGTCGGGATTGCTCTTTCAAGGCTTCGTCACGGCGAAGCAGCCACAGCGATCGCTGCTTGCGCTCACGCTCCGATTCGAGCTCGCGAAACTGGCGAGCAAACTCTGCCTGGCGCTCAAGGCGTTCAACCTGAACTTCAAGTTCACGCCGTATGTCTTCGACCCGATTGAGATTTTCTCGGGTGGACGACAGGCGGCTCTCAGTCTCCCTGCGCCGCTCGCGGTAGCGCGAAACGCCAGCTGCTTCCTCGAGGAAGACCCGCAGCTCCTCGGGTCTGGACTCGATGATCCGGGAGATCATTCCCTGGCCGATGATGGCGTAGGCGCGTGGCCCCAGGCCAGTGCCGAGGAATAAGTCGTGAACATCCCGACGCCGAACGATCTGGTTGTTGATCGAGTAGGTCGATTGCCCGTCGCGCCCCAGCACCCGGCGCACCGAGATCTCGGCATATTGGGCCCATGGTCCGCCCAGTCGGCCCAACGAATTATCGAAAACGAGTTCGACCGAGGCGCGAGCGCTTGGCTTGCGGTCGATCGAGCCGCTGAAAATCACGTCTTGCATCGACTCGCCGCGCAACTCAGAGGCCTTTGTTTCGCCCAGCACCCAGCGAACCGCGTCGATGATGTTGGACTTTCCACAGCCATTGGGACCAACGATACCGACGAGTCGACCCGGAACCTCAAAGGAGGTGGGATCGACGAAGGACTTGAAGCCTGAGAGCTTGATCTGCTTGAGACGCACTGACAATCCCGTACGAGTCGCGCGAGCGAGGAGTAAAGCGAGTCAAACCAACCTTATAATATAGCATCGATCGGGGTTCAGTATCCCGCGTACCGTCCTCAACCAACAGACGCAAATGCCCTCCCAACCCTCTAAAAACATTGAGACTTTTCAAAATCCTTCGCCGGGTCGCGACTATCTCGTGCACTTTGAGATTCCAGAGTTCACCTGCCTGTGTCCGCTCACTGGCCAGCCAGACTTCGCCCACCTGGTCATCGACTATGTGCCCGGCACGCACAATGTCGAGCTAAAGGCGCTCAAGCAGTACATGTGGTCGTTCCGAAACGAGGGCGCCTTTCATGAGGCCGTCAGCAATCGAATCCTCGATGACTTGGTCCGTGCCACGCAGCCGCGATTCCTACGGCTGATTGCACGCTGGTATGTGCGTGGCGGAATTTTCACGACGGTTGTGGTCGAGCATCGCCAGCCCGGTTGGGAGCCCAGCCTCGCCCTGCCTGCTGCCGAATTTGGTGGCAGGGGGGATTCCTTTAAGTAGATCGATCAATCGCTTAGGCGGCAATCTTGAATCCTCGTCTGAAGTTGTTGCAGCCCTACCCCTTCGAGCGTCTGCGGCAACTGCTGGCGGGCGTCAGCCCCAGTGCTGGCTGGTCGCCCATCAACCTGTCGATCGGTGAGCCGCGGCACCCAACGCCGGCCTGCATCACTGAGGCGCTTTGCGCTCACCTCGACGGGCTGGCGAGCTATCCCGCAACCGCTGGCCTGCCGATGCTTCGGGAGGCGATCGCGCGTTGGCTGGAGCGTCGTTATCGCCTCGGGCGAGTCGACCCTGTGAGTCAGGTGCTGCCGGTCAATGGATCCCGCGAGGCACTTTTTTCGTTCGTGCAGGCCGTCATTGATCCGCGCCCTGGGGCGCTGGTGCTTTGCCCCAATCCGTTCTATCAAATTTACGAAGGCGCAGCATGGCTGGCCGGCGCCCAGCCTTGGTTCATCAATCAAACGGCGGATCGTGGCTTCCAACCGGACTGGGACAGCGTGCCGGCCGACATCTGGCAGCGCACCCAGGTGTTATTTGTCTGCTCGCCTGGCAATCCCACTGGCGCGGTCATGGCCCGCGCGGACTGGGAGCTGCTGTTCGAGTTGTCCGATCGCTACGGCTTCGTGATCGCCTCTGACGAGTGTTACTCAGAGATTTACTTTGAGGAGGGGCGCGCCCCGCTCGGTGGGCTCGAGGCAGCAGCGCTCTGCGGCCGCGAGGATTTCCGTCGGCTGATCGTGTTCTCGAGCTTGTCAAAGCGCTCCAATGCGCCCGGATTGCGTTCGGGCTTCGTTGCGGGCGACGCCGCGCTGATTCGGCCGTTTCTTCTCTATCGAACCTACCATGGCGGCGCCATGAGTCCGACGGTCCAGGCCGCGTCGACGGCAGCGTGGGCCGATGAGGCGCATGTGATCAGCAATCGGGCCCTTTACCGGGAGAAGTTCAACGCCGTGGTCCCTCGGCTCGCCCGCAGCCTGCCGGGCGTCGTCATGCCCGAGGCTGGATTTTACGTTTGGCTCCCCGCCCCAGGCGGCGACGACCAGGCGTTCTGCCGGCGCCTGCTCGCCGATTACAATGTCATGGTGCTGCCCGGCAGCTTTCTGGCGCGAGAACACCAGGGCATCAACCCCGGGGCGGGGTATGTCCGTCTCGCTCTGGTCGATCAACTCAATCCCTGTATCGAGGCTGCTGACCGCATCGCCGCTTGCGCCAATACCGACTGACGCTCATCCTCCAATTCTTTGTCAAGTATCTAACATGAATAATCTTCAGCAAATCATTGAAACCGCGTGGGAAAAGCGTGCGGACATCAACCCGCGAAGCGCCCCCTCGGACTTGCGACAGGCGATCGAGGCCGCGATCGCCGGGCTTGACGCTGGTCAATACCGGGTTGCCGAAAAAATCGCTGGCCAGTGGCAAACGCACCAGTGGCTCAAGAAAGCCGTGCTGCTGTCGTTTCGCCTTGAAGACAATGTCCCCGTTGCGGCAGGCGGCCTTCAGTTCTTCGATAAGGTGCCCACCAAATTTGCTGGATGGAGCGCGGCTGACTTTGCCGCGGGCGGATTCCGCGTCGTGCCGCCCGCAGTTGCCCGTCGTGGCGCGTTCATTGCCCGAAACGTGGTTCTCATGCCCTCCTACGTCAACATCGGCGCCTGGGTGGGTGAAGGCACGATGGTCGACACCTGGGCGACCGTCGGTTCCTGTGCTCAGATCGGCCGCAACGTGCACTTGTCTGGTGGTGTGGGCATCGGGGGGGTACTCGAACCGGTGCAGGCGAACCCCACGATCATCGAAGACAACTGTTTCATCGGCGCTCGATCCGAGGTTGTCGAAGGGGTGGTCGTGGAGGAAAACTCGGTGCTGTCCATGGGCGTTTTCATCGGCGCGAGCACCAAGATCGTCGACCGCCAGACGGGCGAGATCCACTATGGCCGGGTGCCCGCAGGTTCGGTGGTCGTCCCCGGTAGCCTCCCTTCTGGCGAGGGCAAGCCGTCCCTCTACTGCGCCGTGATCGTCAAACGCGTCGATGCTCAAACGCGCGCCAAGACGGCGATCAACGATCTCCTGCGCGGCGACTGATGTCCGCCGTCGAGACGACTCGGCCGCCCACCGGAGCGTCTTCTGAGCCGGTGATCTACGGCATCGCCAATTGCGATCAAGTCCGCAAGGCGCGCGCCTGGCTGGGCGCCGCGGGCATTGCTTACCGATTCCACGACTATCGGCTCGTCGGCCTTGAGGCTGAGCGGATTGCGTTCTGGCTTCAGCGTTTGCCCTGGGACGCTCTGCTGAACCGCAGAGGCACCACCTGGCGCAAGCTTGACGAGCGGGTGCGCCATGCCGTGACCGATCAGCTCAGCGCACAGGCTCTGATGCTCTCCGAACCGCGATTGATCAAGCGCCCGGTTCTCGCTTGCGGAGACCGCATCCTGCTGGGCTTTTCGGACATGCTGTACGAGGCCTTCTTCGCAGCCCAGCGGGACGACCAGCGCCCCCGATGAAGCGCTCCCCGTCTGGTTCGTCGCCCCCTTCGGTCATCGCGACCGCCGACGAGGTGGTCAGGGAAATGGCCACCCTGCGTGATATCTGGCGCTGGGCTTGTTCGAGGTTCGGCGAAGAGGGCATTGCCCTTGGGCAGCAGGCCCATGAGCTGCGCGATGAGGCCCTTGCGCTGCTGATGGGGAGCCTAGGTCTCACGCCGGACGACCCAGAGCTTTGGCTGGATGCGCGGCTGTCTACCGAAGAGCGCCGCGCGCTTGTCTTGCGGGTGGAGCGACGCTGTAGGGAGCGCGTTCCAACGGCCTATCTGACGGGGGAAGCCTGGCTCGCGGGCCTGCGGTTTCGCACGGATCCGCGCGCATTGATCCCCCGCTCGCTCATCGCCGAGGCCCTGAGCGGCTCGCTGCCTGATTGGTTGTCCGTCAACCCGAGACCATCCGGCTGGCCACAACACGTGCTCGACCTCTGCACCGGCGGTGGCAGTCTTGCCATCTTGGCCGCCTTGGCGTTCCCCGAGGCCCAGATCACAGCCTCGGATTTGAGCGAGGATGCCCTGGCGCTTGCGCGCGAGAACCTTGACGACCATGGACTCGGAGAGCGTATACAGCTCCTCCAGGGCGACCTGTTTGCCCCTCATGCAGGGGAGCGTTTTGATCTGATCTTGTGCAACCCCCCCTATGTGAATGCAAGCTCGATCGCGTCCTTGCCGCCGGAATTTCGCCATGAACCGCTTGCGGCGCTGGCTGCCGGCAGCGATGGCATGGACCTGATCCGGCCGATCCTGGCGCAAGCCGGCCAGCATCTGAACAACGGCGGACTGCTGATTCTCGAGATCGGCCACGAAGCGGCGCACTTCGAGAAGGCCTTCCCCCGGCTCGAGCATCATTGGCTCGACGTGAGCGCAGGTGAACGCATGATTGCGCTGATCGAGTCCGCCGCGCTGCGCCGCCCGATCCGCGCGCGCCGCTGATCGGACCCCTCGCGTGATCCGGATCCAGCAACTGGTCCTGTCGCGTGGTGCGACTCGGTTGCTCAACCGGGCCGATGCGGCCGTCGCGTCGGGTGAGCGCA
>CAZAVT010000230.1:0-5900 GCA_964488395.1 uncultured Burkholderiaceae bacterium
GTCAGGGTGAGTCGCATCGGCGCGGTGGGTGTTTCGCCGGCACTGGCAAGCGCGCCCGTACCGAGGATCAGATCGCCGCTCGAGGCGAGCACCGGAATGCTGGCGGGCAAGGCCAGGACCGGTGCGGTGCGGGCGTTCGCCGCGGTCTCGCGCACGCCCACTGCGATCGATGAGCGACTGCTGTGACCCTCGGATTGCAGTTCGATGGCAACGCTGCCCGCGCTGCCGGCCAGCACGCGCAGCTTGCCCGAGGACAGGAAGGCATTCAGATCGGCCACGCGGCCAAAGACTTGCAAGCGGGTCTGCGATGAATCGACCGACGCAACGAGCGCTGCCGCATCGGCCGCCGGGGAGGCCTTGAGCGAGAGGCCGGCGGCAGGCGCGTCCCAGCCCAGCGTCGCACCGCCGCTCGCCGTCAATACGAGCAGTGTATCGGCAGCGGCGCTCAGCGCATCAGGCGTGAATGGGATGGTCAGCAATGCCCCGGCAGTGGTGGCCAGAGAAAGCGGGTGGACGAGCGCCGGCGCGTAGGACGTGCCGGTCGCTCCTGCGACCGGCTGTAGCCCCAAGGACGCAGTCACGCTGGCGCCTGACTCGCGCAGCAGCGTGAGGCTCAGCGTCGTCGGCGCCCCGTTGCTCGCGAGCCCAGGCCCCTGATAACGAATCGAGCCGGCGTTGGCTGCGCCGCGCAGCAGTGATTCAAGCGCGCTCGCTGTGCCGCTCAGCGTCAGCGAGCGCTGGCCGGTCTGGAGCGTCGCGCCCTGTGCATCCAGCAGCGAAAGGCCCTCGCCGCCTGCGAGCGGCAACGTGCCGGCATCGGCCAGACTGATGGTCAGCCCGAGCACCTCCGCGTCTGAGACGCCGGAGAGATCGACATCGGTCAGGCGCAGCGGGCTCGAGCCTGCTACGCTGATCAGAACGCGGGCGGGCAGACTCGCAAAGCCTGGCGTACCCTGCTGGCTGCCGACCCCGCCCAGCCTCCCGAGATAGGCCGTGCTGCGCTCTGCACCGATCGAGGCCGAACCCAGTTCGATCGTCAGCGCCCCTCCCGACGCGCCGAGATAGTCCGCGCTCAAGGACAGGGAGCCCGCCACAGCGCTGGGCAGATGGGCGCGCAGATTGCCAGCAGCTCCGAAGAAGACATTGAACTCGGCCGCACTGCCGATCAGCGTGACTCGGGAGGCAGAATCGACGCCGGCAAAGGGCAGACCGGTCGCAGCGTCGCGCAGGACCGGCGAGGCGGCGAGTTGCAGCCTCGCCGACTCGCTCGCTGCAAGGCTCAGCGCGAACCGGGTGCCCGTGGCGCCGGTCTCTGCAAACGCGTCGCTCGCGAACACGAGATCTGCCGAGGCGCCGCTGGCAACCGCGACAGCGGCGGGCGCACTGATCGACAGCGTCGGCTCGACCGAGAACAGAATCGCGGCGCTGGCCCGGGTCTCCAGGCTGCCCTGCCCGGTCTGCACGCTGGCCCGAAGCGTCAGGGAGGTGCTCGCCTGACCGGTGAAGAGTACTCGACCTGGCTGGGCCAGGAAGGCATTCAGGCTCGACGCGGTACCGGTCAGGGTCAGGGTCCGGGCCCCCGACCCAGCCACGGTCACACCCTGAGATTGACCATTACCGCCCGAGGCTGCGAGCAGCCCCCGACCGACCTCGACCGCGAGGCTGATCGTCCCCATGCCAGCCAGGCTGCCGAGCCCAATCGGGCTCGCGACCCCGGGGGTCACGATGAAGCCCTGGGCCAGACTGACCGAGGGCGCGGCACCGATGTCGCTCGACGCTACTCGGGTGATCGCGATCGTGCTCTCGGCACCATTGAGGCGCAGCGAGAGCGCGTCAAGGCCCGTCGCATCGAGCAGCACCCGCCCTGGAGCACTGAAGAAGGCGTTCAAGGCCGCGGCGGTGCCCGTGAAACGAGTAACCGCGGGTGAACCGGAAACCTCGACCCATGAAACACCGCCCAACGAAGCTGTCGAGCCCTGAGTCGCCGTCGTCGCCGCCTCGATGCTGAAGCTGCCACCCCAGGCACCGTAGGACATCGTCGAGACGCCGTTCTGCGAAGTCGCGGCAAAGCTGGTCTGGGGACCACGCAGCGTGACCTTGACCACACCGGTCTGGCCGACCGCCAGGACTCCAGCATGAACAGCAACCTTGCCCAGGCTGGAATCATCGGTATAGATGCCAGAACCCCAGGCGGAGCCGACCTGCGACCCCGTCGTCTCAAAGTAGAGCACGGTACCCACCGGCTGACTCTGAAAGTCGTAGGGCGAGCCCTCCGAGACGTTGTACGAAGCCCCGCCGCCCGAGGCGCCTGATCCCGTCGATTGGGGCAGGCTTAGCCGCGCAAGTGGTGCAACCAGATCCAGCGTGAGCGTTCCCGCACCTGCAATCGCATCACTGCCCAGGCGCACGGGCACCAGCGCACCGGGGGTCGCGAACAATTCGACCGGCACGGCAAGGTCGCCGCCGGTGCGGCTGGTCTCGCTCTATTCGGCCGGCGCAGCCCGCAAGACCCGAGCGCTAGAGGCGAGCACCCACCCCTCGCCGAGCGCTCGCAGCAATTCCAGCCGGAGGCTGGTCGCTGCGCCGGTATAACGCAGGTTGTCCGGGCCCTTGAGATAGCTCTCGAGTGCCGACTCGGTCCCAACGATCGTGACCGTATCGAGCGACACGGGGGTGGCCGACTCGGAGAGGGCGTACACCCCATCTCCCTGCGCCGCCAGGCCCTTGAACTGCAGCCGGCTGCCGTTCTCGGCTGAGCTCCTCAGGCGCAACAGCGAGGCACTACCCGCGTCCAGGTCTGCTACCGAGAAGCCGAGCGCGGAGGACACGTTTGGCGTGATCCAGAGCGTGCCCGGCAATGCGCTGAACGAAGGGGCGGTCGCCGCCTGCGACGAGGCCCCGAAGCTGACCAGCCGCAGCATCGATTCGCTGTAGCGAGTTGGACTCGCCGCTTCCTCTACCCGAACCCGCAGCAACTGCCCGGGCTCGCCGGTGTAGCGCACACTGGCCGGTTCGTCGACCCAGGTATTGAGCGCGCTTGCCGCGCCCTCGACAACGAGCGAGGCTGTGCCTGAACCGGACAGCACGCTCACCCCCGCACCAGCGGTGGCCTCGAGCAGGCCTCCCCCCAGTGCAGTCAGCGTGAGCCGCAGGGGCGTGCTGCCGCCCCCAAAGGCCTGGCTGCCCAGATCGATGCCGCTCGCCACGCCCGCCTGCACGGGGACCGCGGCTGGCAGCGACAAGCCCATCGACGAGGACCCGGCGTCCAGCAATACGGGCTGTTCGACCGTCTGAGTGCCCACAGCCAGCCGAACGAGGAGCGAACCGCCGGCGCCGTTGTAGCTGAGGTGTCCTGCCGCCAGCCAGGCCGTCAGTGCAGAAACGCTGCCTGTCACGACCACCGTGCCCGACGCCGCATCGCTGTCAGCCAGTCCTCCTGCGCTCGCCGCTAGCAGGCTGCCCCCTTGCGGAGCGATCAGTGTCAGCGTTGCGCTGGCCGAGGCATCGGCCTGCAAGGCACCGCTGCCGATCACGATCGTCGACGATGCAGCGGGGCTGATCGACAGGCTGTTCGGCAAGACCAGCCGGGCCGGCGCAAGCCGGGTCGGCGTGCTCACGGCCACCGATTTCAGCGTGACCTGGCCCGACGCGCGGGCCGGACTGCTGGCGCTCGACAAAGTGATAGACAGCGCCTCACCGGCGCCCGAGTAGCGCAACTGCCCGGCCTGCAGCCAGGCGTTCAGGTCGGTCGCGCTCCCGGAAAGCCGAACCACCTTTGCGGTCGATGTAGCAAGCAGGGTCACCCCAGCCTGAGCCACGCCCGCACTGAGCCCATTCGCAGCGAGACTACCGGTCGACACCGACACCTCGACCGCCAGCGAGCCGCCGCCTGCAATTGGCGCGGTATCGGAGGGGAAGATGAGCGGAGTCGCCAGCCCCGGCTCGATCGGCAAGGCAACTGGCATCGCGAGCGCTGGCGCTGCCACCCGGGCGGGAGCAAGCTGCGTGCTGAGTTGCACGGTCTGGTTGACCGTGCCGGCGGCATCAAATCCGTTCAGAAGGAGATCCAGCGCGGCGATGCCGCCGCTGTGGCGCAGCGCGCCACTGCGGAGCGCCGCGGAGATCGCATCGAGCCGGCCCGTGAGGCTCAGCTGGGTTGGCGAGACCAGGCTTGCCGTCACCGCAGAGGGCAGTCCGGCTGCCGTCGACAGGCTGCCCGAACCGACGCTCAGTATCAACGTGTAGGACCCAGCCGTGCCGCCCTGCAGCACGGCATCGACTGCAAATGCGCCGGCCGCCGTGGCGCCAACCGGTACCGACTGGGGCACGGTGACGGTCAGGGCCGCTGGACCGGAGATCGATGCGACTGCACCACTACCGACGCTCATCGGCGCCAGGCTGATCGTGCCGGAAGACTCGATCGTACCGACCAGCCGGACCACGAGGCTCAGGCCGCCCGCCGTGTCATAGCGCATCGCATCGCCACGGGTGAACAGCTCATTCAGGGCTGCGGCCGTGCCGACGAAGCGTGTGGCGATCAGCGGGCCACTGCTGGCTCCGGACCCGGTCCGCACGAAATTGCTGCCCGGCACAATGGTCACGGTGCCCGCCGATGTCTGGACCTTTTGGCCAGACGCTGCCGCGCCGGTCCACGCTGCCGAACCCGTCCCGGTTGCAGCAACGCCACCGATCACCAGGAAGCGCCGCTCGGCCTCCAGCTCGACCGTCAGAGTGCCCTCGCCGCCGAACGGGGCTTCGCCCATCGCCAATCGCGCGGCGGCGCCCGAAGCAAACAGGATCGAGGTAGGCAGCACGAGGCCGGGAGCTGTTTGCACCGCCGAGGGCTGGATCGGCTCGGCAAGCGGGATCGTCGTCGACGATGAACCGCGGAAGGACCCGGTGCCGACGGTTTCGAGCCCGAAATCGAGCGCGGCGGCAGGGCCTGTGTAGCGAAGCTTGCCGCCCGCGCGAAGTACGGCCTGCAGGTCCGCCGCTGTACCGGTCAGAAGCACCGAACGGGCGTCTGGCTCGATCGTGGCCTGGACTCGGTCAGCGGTCGCGCTGATCGAGCCGATCGAGAATCCCTGCCCCTCAGCAAGCACCAGCGAGTCTGGCAGGCGCAGGCGCGCCGACAGCGAACCATTGCCGCCGATCACGAGACCATCGAAACGCAGATCGGAGCGGGTATGTTCGGCGAACCAGACCTGCTCGGGCGCACTGACGATGGTCGGAGCAACGACCGTCTGGATCGTGGACGAATAGGCAATCACCGGGACTTCGACGCTCGCCTGGCCTGCGTTCGTGACCTTGACACGGATGGGCGTCGCACTGGGCCCGTTGAAATTGAGGCCCGGGTCACTGGCAAAGAACTGGCTCAAGCGGATCGCGCTGCCCGTAAAGGTCAGGCTGGAGAAGCGGCCCGGGCTCGTGCCCGAAGCGATCACGCTGTTGACCGTGAGCGTGCGGCCGGCGATGGGGAAGGTGGCACCGGCAGCGCTGTAGCCCAGCGACCCCGCATCAACAGACACCGTGACCGACAACAGCGCCGTGGCGGTGCCGAAGCTGGTCCCGGGGAAAACGACCGGACTGTTGGCACTCGGAACGACCGACACCGTGCCCGGTAGAGCCACGAGGGGCGACTCCACGACCGGCGAGGCGAGCAGCGTCAGATTGCCGCCGACCGCGGGACTGCTCGACAAGATGCTGTGAGGCGCGGCGCGAGTGAGGCGCACGCTGAGCGTCGCACCCTGTCCGGTATACAGCGCGCCGCCCCCCGCCAGCCAGCTCTTCAGCGCGACACTGGTGCCGGACACCCGGATCGCGCTGGTGCTGGCATCGACATCCTCCAGGCCGCCAGTGCTCGCGGCCAGGAGGCCTGAGCTCACGCCAAGGTCGAGGGT
>CAZAVT010000231.1:0-5889 GCA_964488395.1 uncultured Burkholderiaceae bacterium
CGCACTGCCGGGCGTAGGCCCCGATGCCCAGTACCCAGTCTGGATCAAGGGCTTTCACGGCCGCGCGCAGGTGCTGATCACAGGCCGACTGCAGCACCGTCGCGAGCGCGCGCGGCAGCCGGTCGGGCGTGAAGTTCCGTCCAGTGTCCTCAAGAAAGACCAGCGGACAATAATTGAGTACGAAACAACGCTCGAAGAACGTATCCGCTGAGCCAAAGCGGCGCGCGGCCCAGCCCCAAAGGCGTCGACCGCTCACCTCGGAACGCCGACAGTCAAAGCCCTCGATCGGGCGGCGCGGATGCTCGGTCGACGGGCGAAGGATGGGCGCGGAAAGTGCCATCCAGTCGCGCACGGCGGCGACCTCTCCGAAAGGCACGCCCGTCTGCATCATGCCGAACGGTCCTGGGTTCATCCCCAGGAAGACGACGCGCCGTGGCCCTGTGGCGAATCGTTCGATGTACTGCCGGTGCGCCGCCCAGGCGTAGTCAAGCGGATCGTAGACGTGGGTGACCGGCGGCGGAAAGGACAACTTCGCGAGCTCGCCGGACAGGTCGCGCGCGGCCGTGATGAGGGCACGCGCCACCGGATTGGGTACGGGTGCTTCAACGGGTCGATCAATGCCCGTCATGGGGCCTCCCCAGGGCGATCGCGTGCCGCCGCCATGACGAGCCCCAGGCCGATCCCCAGCGTCACCATCGCTGTGCCACCGTAGGACATCAGGGGCAGGGGTACCCCGACCACCGGGAGCGCGCCCGAGACCATGCCGATGTTCACGAACGCGTAGGTGAAGAAAACCAGCCCCATCGCTCCGGCGAGCAGGCGATGGAAAAGGCTCGCTGCGGCCGCGGCGATCGCGAAGCTGCGCAGCACCAAGAGCAGGTAGAGCGTGATCAAGAGCGCGTTGCCCATCAGGCCGAATTCCTCGGAGTACACGGCGAGAATGAAGTCGGTCGTGCGCTCCGGGATGAACTCGAGATGGGTTTGGGTCCCCTGCATCCAGCCCTTGCCCCAGAGGCCCCCGGAGCCGATGGCAATGGTGGACTGGATGATGTGAAAGCCGGCGCCTAGCGGGTCAGAAGTCGGATCGAGAAAGGTCATCACCCTCTGGCGCTGATAGTCATGCATCAACTGCCAGTAGAGAGGGGCTGCCGCGGCCGTGGCGAGACCGAGTCCGGCGATGACCTTCCATGACAGCCCGGCGAGAAAAATCACATAGAGCCCGCTTGCCGCGACCAAGAGCGCCGTGCCGAGATCAGGCTGACGCAGGATCAGCCAGACGGGAATGGCGAGCAAGAGTCCTGCGAGCAGAAAATCAAGCGCACCGAGCGCGCGCTGGCGGTATTGAAAGTACCAGGCGAACATGAGTGGTAGTGCGATCTTGAGGATCTCCGAGGGTTGGATCCGGATGAAGCCCAAATTGAGCCAGCGGCGGGCCCCTTTGGTCACATCACCGAAGAGCGCCACGGCGATGAGCAGCACGACGCCCGCCACGAAGAGGGGCACCGCGGCCCGCAGCAGCCAGCTCTTGGGCATGACGGCGGCGATCCACATCACGGCTGCAGCGAGCAGCAAATTGCGGGCATGCATCTCGAGCCGCCCGGTGAATTCGTAGGCCGCAGAGTACATTGTCACCAGACTCAGTGCGGCGATGGCGATCAGCACGGCCAGCATGATGGGATCGAACACCAGAATCCAGGGCCGCAGGCGGGCGAGAAGCGAGCGCTCGGGCTGGATCGCTGTGGCGGCGGCACCGCCCTGAGGCAAGGCGCGACTCATGGGCGGGCCTGGTCGCCCGTTGGCAGCGGTTGCTCGCCACCGTTGACCGTTTCTGGTTCAAGCGTTTCAGGTACGTCGCGCATCTCGGCTTCTTCTTGGGGCGTGGGCAGACGCAGGGCGGGCCGGCTGCTGGGCAGGCGGCCGAGCAGGTGGAAGTCCAGCACGGCCCGTGCGATCGGCGCGGCCGCTTGTGCGCCAAAGCCGCCGTTTTCGACGATCACCGCGATCGCGATTCGGGGCGCATTGGCTGGCGCAAAGGCGATGTAGAGCGAATTGTCGCGATGCCGCTCAGCCACCCGTTTCTCGTCGTAGCGCTCGTTCTGGCGGATGCCGATCACCTGCGAGGTTCCAGTCTTGCCGGCGACCGGATACTCGACATCGGCAAACACCGTCTGACTGGTACCGAATCGGTTCACATCGATCATCGCGCGAGTGATCAGCCTGAGATGCTCGGGCTTGACCCCGAGGTCCGTGTGAGGTGAGAGCGGGACGGCCGTTGCCGCCTCGACGGGCATCCCCGGGGCCTGAACGGCGCGCAGCAGATGCGGCCTCAGCAGTCGCCCGCCATTGGCGAGGGCGGCGGTGGCCTGGGCAATTTGCAGCATGGTGAAGGCGTTGGCACCCTGACCAATACCCACCGAGGGCGTCTCTCCGGGCAGCCAGCGCTTGCCGGTACGGCGGAATTTCCACTCGCTCGAGGGGAGCACACCGCTTGCCTCGTGGTCGAGGTCGATGCCGGTCCGTTGTCCGAATCCCCAGGGTTCGAGCAGCCGATGAAGGCGGTCGATCCCCATGTCGTAGGCGAGCTTGTAGTAGTAGGTGTCACTCGAGACGACGATTGACTTGAAGAGGTCGACGCTGCCATGGCCGCCGACCCGTGAATCACGGAAGCGATGCTCGCCCAGCTGAAAGTAACCCGGGTCGGCAATCGTGTCGCCGGGTCGGCGAAATCCCGAGTCCAGGGCCACCAGACCGATGAAGGGCTTGAGGGTCGAGCCCGGCGCGTAGGTGCCGCGCAGTGCCCGGTCAAGGAGCGGCTTGTCGGGATTCTCGTTGAGCGCCTGCCAGCTCGCCGGATCGATGCCCTCGACGAAGAGATTGGGATCGAAACCGGGTCGCGAGACCATGGCGAGCACTTCGCCTGTCGCCGGCTCGAGGGCGACCAGTGCGCCTCGCCGGCCCGCAAAGAGTGATTCCGCCAGCGCCTGCAGGCGAGAGTCGATGGTGAGATGCAGACTCGAGCCGCTGACGGGCTCGACCCGCGAGACCGTCCGCACCACCTTTCCGGCGGCCGAGACCTCGACCTCCTCGTAGCCCGGCTGGCCCTGCAGGAGCGCCTCATAGGACTTCTCGATGCCGTTCTTGCCAATGTGCGTGGTACCCGCATAGCGTGACAGGAGCTCAGCCTGCTCCAGTTGGCGTCGGTCACGCGCGTCGATGCGGCCGATATGCCCGATCACGTGGCCGGCGAGTTCGCCCTGGGGGTAGCTGCGGAACAGCCGCGCCCGCAATTCGATGCCGGGCAGGCGGTAGCGCTGCGCGGCGATCCTTGCGACTTCAGCATCGGTCAGGCGGCTCTTGATGGGCAGCGGTTCGAGTTTGCGAGAGTCGTCGACGAGCCTGCGAAAACGCGCGATCTCGCGTGGGGTGATCTCGATCAGACCTGCGAGCTCGCCGACCGTCTGTTCGATCTGACGAAATCGCGAGGGCGCGATCTCGAGCGTGTGATAAGCGACATTCTCGGCGAGCAGTACCCCATTGCGGTCGTAGATCAACCCCCGGGTCGGGGCGACCGGTACCACGGAGAGGCGGTTGCTCTCCGCTTGAACGCTGAATTCGTCGTGCCGCAACCACTGCAGTTGCGCCAGGCGGCCGATCAAGAGCGTTGCGCCCAGCACCACACCGATTGCACACAGTGCGAGTCGAAGCCGCGTTCGACGACCCTCGGCGCCAGGTTTTCGGGTGGGTAAGGGCTGTGCCATGGCCGGTCAGAGCGGGCGCGTGTCGTCACGCTCAATCGCCCGGCGTTGCGGCGCGGTGAGCAGACGCTCGACGATCGGCCAGACCAGCGTTGCGGTGAGGCTCGGCAGGAAATAGGTCCAGCCGGGAAAGGCGTCGCCCGTCGCGAGCCGAATGATCAGGCTGCAGATCTGCGAGAGCAGAAAGAGGGGCAGCAGGTGGAGCATCCGGCCCAGCGTGCCAAACCAGGGCAGTCGGCGGTGCAGCGCGATCGCGGCGTAGGCGAGTAGGCTGTACGCGAGGGCATGTTCGCCGAGCAATGAGCCGGCGTGAACGTCCATCAGAAGACCGAGCGCGAAACCCGCGCCAATGCCGATCCGACGCGGTTGGTACAGGCTCCAGAACACCAGGCAGAGGGCGATGAAGTCGGGCACCGGCACGCCCGATCCCCAGGGCAACAGGTTGAACACAAAGGCTGTGCTGAAGCTAAAGGCGATGAACGCCCGATTGGCGGGCAGCAGCACATCGTCCTCATGCACGTTCACCGGGAGCCCCCTTTCGTTGCCGGTGGGCGCCGGCCTTCGTCGGCCGCCGGGAAGTCGGCCGGGTCGCGCCAGGGGTCCTTCAGGATGAGCAGCATCCGGGTCCGCTCGATCGCAGCGACGGGTTCGACCCGGGCGACGGTGAATGAGGCCCCGCCACGGGTCACGCCCACAACTCGACCCACCGGCAAGCCAGGCGGAAAGACGCCGTCCAGGCCGGAAGTCGCCACCAGATCGCCTTCGCGAATATCCGTTGCAGCCGGCAGATAGCGCAGCTCCAGACCACTGCCCCGTCCACCGCCGTAGGCTAGCGCCCGCACGCCATTGCGGCGCAGTTCGACGGGCAGGGTCTGATTGCGATCGGTGAGCAGGGTCACTTCCGCTGCAAGCGGCAGGACCCGCGAGACCTGCCCGAGCACGCCGTCGGCGTCGAGGACCGGCTGACCGGGCTGTACCCCGTGCTGCTGTCCGCGATCGACCATCAGGCGTCGGGTGAAGGGGTCGCGCGTCTCGAACAAGACCTCGGCGGCGACGGCAGCTCCGATCCCGCGCTCGCGCATGCCGAGCAGTTTCCTCAGCTGGCGATTTTCAGCGGTGACCTGTTCGGCTTGCTGGAGTAGGCGGGCGTTGGCCACTTCGCGGCTGCGCAGCTGGTGCACTTGCTCGCCCAGGCTGTGGACACCGCCCAGGTAAGGCCCCACGCTGGCGATCAGGTCGCGCGGCACGAGCAGGAGTTGCTGCACCGGGAACAGCACCGTTCCGATCGCCTGACGGACTGACACCAGTGCCGCCAGACGGGTGTCGACGATGAGCAGCACGATGGCGGCCAGCGCGAACACCGCCAGCCTGACATCGGCCGAAATGCCTTGCCGAAAGAAGGGGGGCGGAGTGCGATCCATCGCGCACCTAGTCGGACAGCAGACGCGCCACGTTTAACGCGGCGCGACGGGCGTCATTCGTTGGTGAAGATCAGCAATTGCTTCTCGATGCGCTCGAGGGCCATGCCGCAACCCCGTACCACGCAAGTGAGCGGGCCTTCGGCGACCAGGACGGGCAGCCCGGTCTCTTCGATCAGTAGGCGATCGAGGTCGCGCAGCAGCGCTCCGCCACCGGTGAGCATGATGCCGCGCTCGGTGATGTCGGCACCGAGCTCTGGCGGCGTCTGCTCGAGCGCGATCTTGACCGAGGAGACGATCTGGTTGAGCGGATCGGTCAGGGCCTCGAGGATTTCGTTGGACGACACGGTGAAGCTGCGCGGAATCCCCTCCGAGAGGTTGCGCCCCTTGACTTCCATCTCGCGCACTTCGGAACCAGGAAAGGCCGAGCCGATCGTCTTCTTGATCATTTCCGCGGTGGGTTCGCCGATCAGCATGCCGTAGTTGCGGCGAATGTAGTTGATGATGGCTTCGTCGAACTTGTCGCCGCCAACCCTAACCGATCCTTTGTAGACCATGCCGCCCAGCGAGATCACGCCGACCTCGGTCGTGCCCCCGCCGATATCGACCACCATCGAACCGGAGGGCTCGGACACCGGCAGACCCGCACCGATTGCGGCAGCCATGGGCTCTTCGATCAAATAGACCTGCGACGCACCCGCTCCGAGCGCCGATTC
>CAZAVT010000232.1:0-645 GCA_964488395.1 uncultured Burkholderiaceae bacterium
CCCGGATCGCCCGCTATAGAGGGAACCCGTCCGCCCTCGAAGCGATCGGCCGACACCTGCAGCGACAATTCGCCAGGGTGAACGAGATTGACTTCCAGACGATCGACGCGAAACCGCGAGGCCGACGAGAACCTCATCGAAAAATGCCCCGGGAAGGGCTGTGTGTGGTTCGTCAGGGTCGAACGACGATGGAGGACGCTGCCGAGCTCAAGCCCGGGATAGATCAGCTTGGCGACCTTATCATCGCTGTCGCCGTCACCGTCCTCTTCGTCGTCCTTGATGCGGATCGAATCGAGTGGAACCTCGATCCGCTTGCCGGTCGGCGTGACCGACCAGGCTTCATGGACCTGCAGACGGCTCATGGTGTCGCGAAACCAGATCCTGTCCTCACCGAGGGAGCGCACCCCAGAGGGAGTGTCGGCCCGCCGCGCCAGCTCGGTCGTCACCGTCGACGTCCCATCGGCTGCGACCTGCACATGCACGATTCGATGGATGACCGAATACGGAGGCTGATAGGCGTCGGCAGCGCGCACGACACAGACACCTGTAGCGAAGGCGATGCCGAAACATAAGAGCGAGCGACCGAGGGGAAGCGGGCGATGCGGCATGGGGTGGATTCCGTTCAGGGCCGGCTGCCATCAGCCA
>CAZAVT010000232.1:655-2885 GCA_964488395.1 uncultured Burkholderiaceae bacterium
CGGCAGACAGCCTGTCCCGTTAAACCGATACTTGGTTGACGACAGTGACTTATCGTAACGGCTTCCCGCTTCATCAGGAGAGCCTTGGGATCGCGCCCAGAGGACTTCAGCCCCCGCTTGCGGTAGCCTTGTCGCGGCGACGCATCAAGAAAGGAAACCTGTGACCTCTCCCCAGTACGGCATCCCGAGCCCTTCCGGCTGGACCAATGTGGTCGATGGCCTCTTCCATAATGCACGGCGGCGCCCTGACCATCCGGCCATCGAGCACCGGCAGGGCACGCTCAGTTACGCGCAACTCGCTGATCTGATCGACCGCAGCGCGCTCGAGTTGCAGCGACGCGGGATCAAGCCCGGGGATATCGTGGGTCTGGCCCTTGGCGATGATGTCGATCACCTGGTGATGCTGTGCGCGCTGGCCTGGATGGGAGCGGTCACGCTGCCGATGGATATCCGCTGGACCCGCGAGGAAAAGCGTCGGCTGCTGACTCACTTTGGCGCCCACCACGTGCTGCTGCCCGCTCGCGAGCCCGTCTTCGAAGGAACCCCGTCGCTGCCGATCGATGACGCGTGGCATGCGGCGGTCGCGGCCAACCCGGGCGGCTGCGTGCCTGTGCGCCGCCGCGAACAGCCGCTGGTGCTGTCGCTCTCCTCGGGAACGACCGGCATGCCCAAGGGACCGATGGTCACCCACGGCCATATCCTGAGCCGCCTCTTCATCTACACGGTGAGCCTCACCTACCACGAACACGATCGATTCCTCGCGGCCACGCCCCTTTATTTCGGTGGCGGCCGCAACATGTCGATGGCCTACCTGTTCATGGGCGCGACCGTGGTGCTCTACCCACCGCCGTTCACCCCTGAAGAACTCGCGCAGGTCGTCATCGAGCGCCAGATCTCCAGCGTCTTTCTGGTCCCGACGCTGCTGCGACGCCTGCTCGAGATGCCCAAGTCGCGTGCCCCCCTCTTCCCGGACCTGCGTCTGATGGTCTCCTCGGGTTCAAGCCTCTATCCCGAGGAGCGCCGTGCCCTGATGCGCGAACTCAGCCCGAACTTCTTCAACTTCTACAGCTCGACCGAAGGCGGCGGGATCTCGCTGCTGCGCCCCGAACATCCGGACTCGGCATCGATGTCGGTCGGACAGGTCGTCTTCGGCGCGGAGGTCGAGGTCGTCGATGAACATCATCGCGGCGTCGCGCCAGGCGTGGTCGGCGCGGTTCGGTATCGCGGCGGTAGCGTCGCCGAGAGCTTCTACCGCAATCCCGAGGACAGTACCGCCGCCTTTCGGGACGGCTGGTACTACCCCGGCGATCTCGGTCGATTCGATGAACAGGGCTTCCTTTACCTGACTGGCCGATCGAAGGAAATGATCATCCGCGGCGGGATCAACATCTACCCCGCCGAAATCGAGCACGCACTGGTCGCGCACCCTGCGGTGGCCGAGGCGGCCGTCGTGGGCTGGCCTTCCAGGGAGCGGGGCGAGGAAATCGCGGCATTCGTCGTCTGCCGAAAGCCGATCAGCGCGGAGCAATTACTCGAGGCCTGCCGCCAGGTGCTCGCCCCCTACAAGCTTCCGAGGGCCATCTTCATCGTCGACGAACTTCCCAAGAGCTCGCTGGGCAAGGTCGTCAAGCCGCGCCTCGTCGAACGCCTGCAGCCGATTGACTGAGGCCTGTCATGAAACCATCCACCGCAACCATCCGCCGAGGCTTTGTCGACCTGGCCCAAGGGCAGGTTCACTTTCGGACCGCAGGCGTGGACGGCCCTCGTCCGCTCATCTTGCTGCATGCTTCACCGGGATCGTCCCGAACCTTGGACCCGCTGACGACGCGCCTGGGCCGAAGCCGACGCGTCATCGCTCCCGACACGCTCGGCAATGGCGACTCTTCGGCCCCCCCGGCGGAGGTCCGCGACATACGGGATTTCGCAGGCAGCGCGCTCGAGGCAATCGACGCTCTGGGGCTCGACTCCTTCGACCTCTATGGCACCCACACCGGTGCCGGAATTGCCGCGGAGATCGCGATCGCCGCTCCCGGTCGGGTCAGAAGACTGGTACTCGATGGTGTGGGGCTCTACTCCGAAACCGATATCAGCGAAATGCTCGAGCGCTATGCGCCTGCGCTCGAGCCCGACCTCGAAGCACGTCATGTGATGTGGGTTTGGCACTTCGTGCGCGACACCTACAGTTTTTGGCCCTGGTATCACCGCGACGCAGCGCATGCCCGGACGGTCG
>CAZAVT010000232.1:2895-5885 GCA_964488395.1 uncultured Burkholderiaceae bacterium
CCCTCGGCCGATGTGCTGCATGACAAATTCGTTGATGTGCTGAAGGCGACTCGGACTTACCACCTCTCTTATCGTGCGTCGATCGCCCAGCGAAAACGCGAGCGCTTCCCGCTCATTGGCGTGCCAACGCTGGTCGCCTGTGCCCGCGGTGACATGCTGTTTCGCTGGCACGACGAGGTCTGCTCATTGATCCCGGGCGCACAACGCGCCGTGACCGAAGGCATCGGGACCGCCGACGCGGCCGAAGCGACCGCTCAGACGATTGCCGAATTCCTGGACGCGTCCTGAGCCCGCTCGCTCAGGCCCGGCCGAGCGCGGCCTCGATCAGCCGGGAGGCCCGTACGCCGATGTCCAGGCCTCCATGCATCATGTTCGGACTGTAGGCAAAGCCAATCCCCGAGTCGGGATCGCCGATCGCCTGCGC
This sequence comes from uncultured Burkholderiaceae bacterium, assembly GCA_964488395.1. Classification (GTDB taxonomy): domain Bacteria; phylum Pseudomonadota; class Gammaproteobacteria; order Burkholderiales; family Burkholderiaceae_E; genus SYIM01. Next base: position 3,320 of record CAZAVT010000232.1, read on the forward strand.
GCCGCCGGCACCCGAGTGGCCGAACGCGCGACTGCTCGTGCCCATCGGGCGATCGGGTGGATTGTTGAGGAAGAACCCCAGCCCGAGGCGAAAGTTGAGCCCTGAGGAGATCGACACGCCCCGCCACTGTTCGGCCAGTGCCCGATCCAGCGCGCGACGCCCGAGCAAGGTCACGCCCTGGGCCGATCCCCCGCAGGCGAGCGCACCGAACAACTGCGCCACCGAGCGCGCATTGCCATGACCGTTGGCCGAGGGAATCTCGGCCTGGCGCCAGGCCCGCGAGTTGTAGTCCTCGCCGGGCGGGAGCTGCTTCCAGATCCGACTGAGCAGGTCGCTCTTCGAGCCAGTCTGGGCGAGATCAAGCAGGCTGCCTCGAGCCCGCACCATGTCGGCGCAGCGACCGAGCGCGTCGTCGGGCACCCCAATGTGATAGTCGAGCCCAAGAGGACGGGCAATCTCATCGTGAACGAAGCGGCCGATGCTTCGACCGTCGACACGGCGCACCAGGGCATCACACAGGTAGCCCATCGTTGCCGAGTGATAACACTTGACGGTGCCGGGCGTCCAGAGAGGGGCCTGGGCCGCCACCGCATCGGCCATGACCGCAGCGTCGTAGATTGAGCCGGGAGGCGCCTGATCGGCCACCGGGATACCGGCCAGATGGCTCAGTCCCCAGCGCACCGGGATCTCACCCTTGCCGTTCTGAGCAAACTCGGGCCAATACCTGGCGATCGGCTCGTCGACGTCGATTTGCCCGCGGTCGGCCAGCATGTGGATCGCGAGTGCCGAGACGGCCTTGCCAACCGACATCATGCAGACAATCGTGTCTCGTTCCCAGGCCCGGGTGCGCTGCGGATCGCACCAGCCCGCCCATAGATCGACGACCAGCCGCCCATGACGGGTCACCGCCACAGCCGCGCCGAGTTCGCCGTCCTCGCGGAAATTACGCAGGAACGCTTCACGGACCGATTCGAACTCGGCATCACAGTGTCCCTGAAGGACGACCTCAGGGTTTACGCCCATCACGCTTTCCTTTTCATCAGATGCGCCGCCTCGGGCGCCCACGAGACCCACGCACGATCGCCCGCCCGCAGCCGCGGGCCAGTCGCGATCGCCAGCGGATTGGTTTCAATCACCGACAGGGTGGCCGCACCCGCGCCATCCAGGCGGAGTCGGTAGCTAGTACTGGTCCCGGCATAGATCGTCTCCTCGACCGTCCCGGCGCGGGCGATCGCGGCGGAGGCGTCTGCGGTCGCGGACAGGCTGAGGCGCTCGGCACGGATCGCCACCGTGCAGGCCTCACCCACCTGCAAGCGCTCACCGTTGGTCACCGGAAACACCAGCTCACCAGCGGCCACGCGAATGCCCTGCGGATCGATACTGACCACCGTCCCGTCGAGCAGATTGGCCACCCCCATGAAATCGGCGACGAAACGGGTGGTGGGCCGATCGAAGACCTCTGCGGGAGTGCCGAGCTGTTCGATCCGACCGCCATTCATCACTGCGATGCGGTCCGAGAGCACCAGGGCCTCGTGCTGATCATGGGTCACGAAAACCGCGGTCATCCCCAGTTGGCGCGTCAGCTGGCGCAACTCGATCTGCATCGCCTCACGCAGTTTTCGGTCGAGCGCACCAAACGGCTCGTCGAGCAGCAGCACACTTGGCGAAATCACCAGTGCCCGCGCGAGCGCAACCCGCTGCTGCTGCCCGCCCGAGAGCTGGTGGGGGTGGCGAGCGCCGTAGTCGGCAAGATGCACGAGCCCGAGCGCCGCACTGACACGGGAGGCTTGTTCGCCGCGGGGCACGCCGCGCATGCGCAGACCGAATGCGACATTTTCCGCCACGGTCATGTGCGGAAAGAGCGCGTGGCTCTGGAACACCATACCGATATTGCGTCGATCGACGGGAGTACCCGTGACATCGCGCCCGCCAATCTCGACTCGCCCGGAATCCTGTTCGACCAACCCGGCGATCGTCCGCAGCGTTGTAGTCTTTCCGCAGCCGGAAGGACCCAATAGCGTCACGAACTCGCCCGAGGCGATGTCGAGCGACAGGTCGTCGACGGCCCGCATGGAACCATAAGCCTTGGTGATGCCGGATAGGCGGACTGCAGCCAAGCGATCAGCTCCCAAGAAGACGTTTGAGGCCAACCATCCGCTCGAGCAGGACGGCGCTGCCAATTGAGAAGAACACCAGCATCGAGGCGATGGCGGCAATCGACGGATCGAAGTTGTATTCGACGTAATTCAACATCGCAAGCGGTAAGGTGTTGGTGCGGACATTGGTGAGAAAGAGCGACACCGACACGTTATCGAAGGACAGGATGAACGCGAATAACATGCCGGCAATCAATCCGGGGCGGATCAGCGGCAGCGTGACATGCCAGAACGCGCGCGGGCTCGTCGCCCCCAGGGTCCGGGCGCACTCTTCGAGCATCGGATCGATCTGCGCGAGACTCGCCATGATGGTGCGGATGAGATAAGGCGTCACGATCAGAACGTGAGCGCCGATCAACCGCGTTGGGACATCTCGAAGCCCGACCGCTGAAAAGGCCACCAGGATCGCG
>CAZAVT010000233.1:0-1150 GCA_964488395.1 uncultured Burkholderiaceae bacterium
GACCTTTCGTCCGCTTCGAGTGCAACACCATCATGAACGACTCCCGAGATTCAGCCGGGGCTCCCGCTCCGACGTCGCCTGATAGCGCCAAGACCCGGCCGGTCGACCGGACCGACCGGTCGGCTGTCCGCCAGGGCGACAGCCCCAAGCTGCTGGCCGCTTTGCATCAACCGCTGATGCCAGGCCGCTTCGACCCGGCGCCCCTTCTGCCGCCTGCCCCCTCGAACCGGCGGTCACGCCCAGAGGACGAGCCCTCCGAGGTCCAGCGCAGCGAGCAGCACGGGGAGCGATCCGACGGATCGGTCCCGACCCTCTCGGAAAACGTCTCGGCGGGTGCGGTCGTGGACAGCGCTGGCAGGCCGCTTGCCGCGGGCGGGGGCCTGCTTTGGTCCGGGCCCGCTGGGCCAGACGCAGGCGCCACTGGTCCTCTCGGTCCGGTACTCGCCAGCGCAGCGACTCCGCCCGGCGCGGCGGGAGCGGCAGCGCCCGCCGAGGGTTCGGTGTCTTTCTCGTCCGGCGTGGTCTTGCTGGGCGGGCTCTTCGGCGTCCTGATTGCAGCAGGTTCAGGTGGCTCGCGCGCGGCCTCGCCCTCAACGCCCATCTCGACGAGCAATGCGGGCACGGCCATTGACGGCTATCTTGCCGGGGCCAAGGTCTACCGAGCCAATGATCCGACCCGGCAAGGTGTCACGACCGATCAGGACGGCCGATTCAAGGATCTACCGGGCAGCGGGGCGATCGTGGTCGAGGGGGTGGCAGGCACCGTCGATCGATCCACGGGTCAGCCGTTCACGGGCAAGTTGATGGCCCCGGATGGTGCAGCAGTGGTCACGCCGCTCACGACCCTTGTCCAACTGCGGATCGCCAATGGCAACAAACAGCCGCAGGATGCATTGAAAGAGATTCGCGACGCCTTCGGGATCGACGCGGGGTTCGATCTGCTCGCCACCGATCCAATCGCGAGCTACAAGTCCGCTCCAGGCGGGGCTGCGCTCGAGGTCATCAAGTCGGGCGTGCAGGTCGCGACGCTCCTGCAGACTCTCGGTACCACGCCCGATGCGTTCGCGACCGTCGCGGCGGCGCTTGCTGATCGGATCGTTGCGGGCCGCGAACTGGTGCTCGATGCAACGTTGATCGGCCGGATCGCCCC
>CAZAVT010000233.1:1217-5852 GCA_964488395.1 uncultured Burkholderiaceae bacterium
GATGAATACCGGGAATTCAAGAGCGCGGATCCGACGATCGATCGGACCCGTCCGAAGATCGCGATCGGCGCGGGTGTGACGGCGCTGAAGGCGGGCGAGACGGCGACGATCACGTTCACGCTGAGCGAGGCGTCGACGGATTTTGCGCAAGGCGATGTCACGGTTGCGGGCGGGACGCTGAGCGGATTTGCAGGGACGGGGACGAGCTACAGCGTGGTGTTCACGCCTGACGCCAACAGCACGACGCCGGGCTCGGTGAGCGTGGCGAGCGGTCGCTTCAGCGATGCGGCGGGGAACACCAATGCCGACGGCGGCGATGCGAACAACCTTGTGACGCTGTCGGTGGATACGGTTCCTCCAGTGCCCGGGACTCTCAGCTTCTCCGGCCTTTCGGACACCGGTGCCAGTAGCGCAGACTTCGTGACCAGCGACAACAGCTTTGCACTGTCGCTCAGCGGTCAGGAGGCCGGTGCCACGATCGCTTATCGATTGATCCGCTGGGTGGCCGATCAAGCCCAGACCCCGCAGATTCTGGCGAGTGAGAACGTGCTGCTGGACGATGGTCAGTACACGCTCGATGCACAGTTGACCGATGCGGCTGGCAACACCAGTACCACCAACGTCCTGCCCGCGGGTCAGCGCCTCACGATCGATACCACGAGTCCGACCCTCACCATCACCGATGACCAGGGAGCCGCCACAACCGGCGCGGCCGATGTCACGTTCACCTTCACCTTCAGCGAGTCGGTGTCGGGCTTCAGCGCTGACCAGGTCACGATCTCCGGGGGGAGCCTCAAGGCCAATAGTTTCAGCGGCTCGGAATCCACCTGGGTATTGGTCGCCACGCCGAACCCCGGCGTCTCTGAGGGCTCACTGCAGGTCGCCGTGCCGGCAGGTGCCTCCTCGGCCGTTGCGCTCGCGATTCGTGATCGGGCGGGCAACAGTCTCGCCGCCGTGGACCGCTCGGCTGCTCAGGCCTATGACACCCAAGCGCCCGAAGTCACCGCGGTCATCGGGCCAGCCCCCGGCACCTACGGTGCAGGTGCGATCCCTGATCAGCTCACCTTCGTGGTGACCTTTAACGAAGCCGTCAGGCTGAGCGCGAGCCCCGCGCTGCAGATCACGATCGGCGGCGAGGGCCGCGCCGTCACCGAATCGACGCTGTCGGCCGACGGTCTGTCGCTCACCTTCAAGTACACCGTCAGTTCGAGTGATGGCCTGAACGGGACCGCTCTCGCGGTGACGGGCCTCTCCGGTACCTTCAAGGACATCCGGAACAACCAGCAGGTCTCGCCCGCGTTGCAGAACGTGTCCAACCTGAGTGGCGTGATCGTTGATGGCGGCTTGCCAGGTGCCGGCGTCGATGGTTACCTGTCGGGCGTCACCATCTTTTCCGACGTTGATCGCAGCCGCACGCTGACAGCCGGCGATGGCGTCGCGGTCGCGGACCAGACGGGCGGGTTCCGGCTCTATGGCAGCCCCGGTCCGCTGATCATGTATGGCGGCACGGACATTTCGACCGGGCTCGAGTTTCAGGTGCAGTACGAGGCGCCACAGGGGTTTTCGGTCATCAATCCGGTCAGTACCCTGATCCGTGCCGCTCAGCGTTCGCTAGGGGAGCAGGCCAGCGCTGCCGATGCTTATGCGGCCGTGCGTCCCGCGCTCTTTGGCACCGCGAGTGCCGGCCCGGCCGATCTCTCCGCTTACGACCCGTTTCGCGAGGCCACCAAGGCCAATGCGACGGGTACAGCGACGAGTGCCGCAATCGCCTATCAGCGCTCTGCGGCCGCGATCGCTGTGGTGGTGGACGTCGCCAGCGAGGCGATGGATGGGTTGAGCGCGGCCCTGAGCCAGCGCGAGGCGAGCGTTCTAATCTTCGAGAGCCTGGCGCAGGCGGCCAAGACGATTCCTGCCGGCCAGACCCTGCTGCAGAAGCTCTCGGAACCTGTTTTCCTGGCGAGCGTCCTGGATCCGCTCTTCACGACTGCAAAAGGCAGTGCTCCCAGTGCCGCCCAGTCTACTGCAGCGACGGCGATCATGGCGCAGGCCGTCAAACGCATCCAGGATGCTTCGGGCGTCGACGCGCTGGGCAGCCTCACCGAGATCGCCAAGGTTCAGCTGGTCGCTCAGGGTAATGCGGCCGCGGACCTGGCGGCCTACTTCGCCAATCCAAACACCGCGTTCTCCTTTGACGCAGCGACCTTCAACAACAAGATCGCCGACGCTGCGGTCGGTCTGATCGTACCCGTGTCTTATCGGATCGCGCCAAAGAGTGCATCGGCTGGCGCGATCTCGAACGATGGCGCGCTGATCAGTCTGTTCGAGGGTGGGTCGGGTCAGCTGACCACCGTGTCCTTTGACATCACCCGCGGCGGCAATACGGCCGGTGCCGCCACCATCGAGTGGGAACTCGTCGGTGGCCCGCAGCTCGAGGCGCGTCTGAACGGCGGTAGCCCCAGGACGGGCATTGTCTCCTTTGCCCCGGGCGAGACCAGTCGGAGCCTGTCAATTGCCCTCATCGGGAACGATCAGCGCGGGCCCGGCGAATCTCTCAAGGTCGTGTTGAAAGATCCCAGTGGCCTGGCAAAGCTCGAGACGCCCGCGGCCTTTGTCAGCATTCGCGACGACGACCCCTTCACGCCGCAAGTCGAAATCCCCTCCGCGATCGATGTTGGCTCCCGGGCACCATCGCCCTTGAGCGCCCGCGTGGACTATTTCGACCCGGCCGCGACGCTCAATGTGACCGTGTCCTCGCCGGGCGCGCTGCTTCGGACCGGGACCAATCCGCCTGCCCCGTCGCTCAGCCTGTCGGGCACGCTCGATCAGGTCAACAAGGCCCTTGCCTCAGTCTCGATCCTGCCGCAAGCGGGGTCGACTCAGGGGCGACTGGACCTCACGGTGCTCGCCGACGGCCGCCAGGGCAGCGCGAGCACGGTGCTCAAGCTCCATAACGCGCCCGAGTTGTCGGTCGCGTCGACCAGTGCGACGGTGACGGCGGGGCAGGCGACGGCTCTGCCAAAGGTCGTTGTCAGCGACGTGGACAGCAGCCAGGTCGAAGTCACTCTGGTCGCCCGTTCGGGGCGTATCGATGCTGGCCCCAGCCAGGCGGTGGTCACGCCGACCGCCTCGGGCCTGAGCCTTCAGGGCTCGGTGGCTGAGGTCAACGAGGCGCTGGCCGCCCTGCGATTGACGGCAGCCCCCGGCAGTACGAGCGCGGCCTTGCAATGGACGGTGAGTGATCGGGATCCGCTGTCAGCGACGGCGAGCGCCAACCTCGATGTGGTTGTTCTGGCGGCTGCGCCCACGCTGGCAGTGCCTGCGCGGGGCGATCTCACCGAGCGTGTGAAAAGCCCGCTCGCAGGGCTGTCGGTGAGTGATACCGATTCACCCAAGCTGGCGCTCACCCTGAGCGCGCGCGGCGGCAGCGTTGCCGTCGATGCGGCCAACCCCATTGCGGGTCTCGCCGTCGAGTCCAATGCGGGCGGGACGCTTCTCAAGCTCTCGGGTAGTCCCACACAGATCAATGCGGCCCTCAATGGCCTCTCGTTCACCAGCAGCGCCGGCGCGAGCGAGGCTGGTCTTGACCTGTCGGTCAGTGATGGGGCGCTCTCTGCGCAGGCGACTCTGCCGCTTTCCATCTCGGCCAACCGGCCGCCCAATGCGGGACCGGCGCTCACCACCTCAGCGCTCAATGAGGATGTCGAATTCTCCGACCTGACCCTGACGGGTCTGGGGAGCCTCGTCGATGCCGACGGCACGACGCCGACGGCGATCCGCATCCTGTCAGTGACCGGCGGTCGTCTCGCCGATAGCGTGGTGCTGGGACCTGCGGGCACACCGCTTGCGATCAGTGGCGGGCAGGTGACCGTGGCCTTCAAGCCGGATGCCAACCGCGACACCCCTGCGAAGATCAGTTACGCGGTCGTCGATCCCCTGGTGCCCACGATCAACTCCCAGCCTGCCATCATCGAGGTGCCGATCACCGCGAGCAACGACCGTCCGGACATCCGGGTCAGCGCGGCGGGCGCCTCGTTCACCGAGGGTGGCACTGCGGTGGCGATCGCGCCGACGGTGGTGCTCACCGATGTTGAGTCGAACGATCTGAGCGGTGCTTCGATCCGGATCACCAATGGGGTGATCGGTGACGTTCTGACGGCGCCTACACTGCCCGGGATCAGTGCGAGTTTCGATGCTCAGCTCTACACGCTGAGCTTGAGCGGGCGTGCGAGCCTCGCCACTTACCAGAACCTGCTTCGCCAGGTGGTCTACCGGAGTACGGCCGACGAGCCAGCGGCCAGCGGCGCCACCAGCCGTGCGATCGAACTGTCCGTCACGGATGTACCGGCAGCGGGCCAGACCGCGCAGACCGCAACCACCAGCCCCAATCTCTCGCTGGCGGTGATCGCGGTCAACGACCCGCCGGCGCTCGTCATCGTCCGTGTCGCCAAAGTACGTACCAACGCTCTCCATGCCGTACTGAGCCTGGAGGGCAGTCTTGATGGCGATGATGTCATGACGGTAAGTGGCCCAAATGATCATCTTGCCGTCCGTCTCTTCGACAATCGACAAGAGTTCCTCGACCCGCTTGTTTGGGATTGACATCAGCGTGCCGTTGTCCAGCTTCACATGGCCACA
>CAZAVT010000234.1:0-314 GCA_964488395.1 uncultured Burkholderiaceae bacterium
ATCGAGTGTGGCGCCAACACCGGCATGGAGTGGGGGAACGTGGCGGTACCGACGGTGCAATACACCCACGGCATGCTGTCCTGCTCGGAATATACCGGCGTGTTGCTCTCGACCCTGCTCGAGATGTGCGGTGCCGACACGCTCCGGGGCCGTTATGTGCTCGCCGAGGGCGCCGACGGCTCATCGATGACCCGCACCATCCCAATGGAGGCCGCCCTCGACGACGTGATGGTGGCTTGGGCCATGAACGGCGAGATGCTGCGTCCAGAAAATGGCTACCCACTGCGGCTGGTCGTTCCCGGGGTACAGGGCGT
>CAZAVT010000234.1:327-2741 GCA_964488395.1 uncultured Burkholderiaceae bacterium
CCTGCGACGGATCGAAGTCGGCGACCAGCCTTACGACACCAAGGACGAAGTGCTCCACTACGTCGATCTCATGCCTGATGGGATTCATCGCCAGTACACCTCGATCCAGGAGGTCAAGTCGGTGATCACCACGCCGTCAGGGGGTCAGGTGCTTCTGGATAAGGGTTACTACAACGTCTCCGGCATCGCCTGGTCGGGGCGCGGCAGGATCCGCCGAGTCGACGTATCGATGGATGGCGGGCGCAACTGGCGCGAAGCCCGCCTCGAGGGCAAGCCGCTTCCCAAGGCGCTGACCCGATTCAACATCGACTGGGTTTGGGACGGATCGTCGGCCATCCTGCAAAGTCGCGCGACCGACGAGACGGGACACGTGCAACCGCGCATGAATCAATTGCGAAGCCTGAGGGGCACGCGCTCGATCTACCACAACAACGCCATCCAGTCCTGGCTGGTCGCCCGGACCGGCGAAGTCTTCAACGTGCAGGTCGGCTGAGAAGGCAAGCGCCATGACGAACCATCCCCTCCTCGCCAAGGCCCTGTCGCTGATCGGCCTGCTCACAGCGCTCGCCTTCACGCCGAACCTTTCGCACGCACAGGCCAACGCGGCGGATCCCGCCAAACCCTGGTCGGGCATCGGTCGCGCGGCGACTGCCAGCGAAATCAGGGCCTGGGACATCGACGTACGCGCCGACTTCAAGGGGCTCCCGCCGGGCAAGGGCTCCGCTGCCAAAGGGCAGGAGATCTGGGATGCCCAGTGCGCCTCCTGTCACGGCACCTTCGGTGAGTCCAACGAAGTCTTCACGCCAATCGTCGGTGGCACGACATCGGCCGACATGAAAGCCGGACGGGTGAGCAATCTCACCCGTCAGGATTTCCCGCAGCGCACAACGATGATGAAGCTCTCCCAGCTGTCGACGCTCTGGGACTACATCAATCGCGCCATGCCCTGGAACTCGCCCAAGTCCCTGTCGGTTGACGAGGTCTACGCGGTGACGGCCTACATCCTCAACCTGGCCGAGATCGTGTCCGACGACTTCGTGCTATCCAACGACAACATCGGCGAGGTGCAACGACGGCTGCCGAACCGCGACGGCAAGCGCAAATTCGAGGGTCTGTGGCGGGTGTCGGGCAAACCCGACGTGCAGGGCGAATCCTGCATGAGCAACTGCGGCCCTGAGCCAACCATCCTGTCAACGCTGCCCGATCATGCGCGAAACGCCCATGGCAACCTGGCCGAGCAGACGCGCTCCTTTGGGGCAATGATCGGCGCGGACACCACCCGCCCCGCCCTCACAGCGCCGGTCGGAGCTGCGCCGCTCGTCGCGGCTGCCGCATCAAACGCCCCGGCTGCGGCCGCGGGCAAGACGCCCGCGAGCATTGCCAAGGAATCGAACTGCATGGCCTGTCATGGCATCAGCCAGAAGCTCGTCGGCCCATCCTTTTCCGACATAGCGGCCCGATACAAGGGCGATGCCAAGGCTGCGGAGCTGCTCGCCGTGAGAGTCCGCGAGGGCGCTCAGGGGGCCTGGGGACCCGTGCCCATGCCCGGCAATGCCAACCTGAATGACCAGGACATACGAACAGTCGTCGGATGGATTCTCGAAGGTGCCCGCTGATCCGGCCGAGTACCATCGCGCTTTGTACCCACGACGACACCGCCCCGTACAACACCCATCATCCATTCCCAGTGCGAAGGAGCCTTTCCATGAACCAACGACGACGTGACACTCTGAAGGCCGCTGGCGGCGGCGGCCTCTATGCTGCCCTGCTCGCGATCGGCCTGATCAAGGCGGGAGAGGCGCACGCGCAGTCGCTTGCCGAAGCCTTCAAGACCCGCGGCATCGCTGCGACGCTCAAAGCGCTGGGCGCCGCTGACGCGACCGAATCCAAGGACATCGCCATCATTTCACCCGATATCGCCGAGAACGGCGCTGTGGTGCCAGTCGGGATCAGGAGCAGCATTGCCAACACTCAATCGCTGGCACTGCTGGTCGAGAAAAACCCAAATGCACTCGCGGGCTCCTACGACATGTTCGAGGGCGCGGATGCCGAGGTCAGCATGCGCATCAAGATGGGCGAGAGCTCGGATGTGATCGCGTTGGTCAAGGCCGACGGCAAGTTCTACATGGCCCGCAAGGAAATCAAGGTCACGCTTGGCGGCTGCGGCGGTTGATCCCGCACCCATCCCCCGACTCAGGAGAACGACATGGCAGATCCAATGAAAATCCGCGCGGTCTCACGCAACAACGTGACCGACGTCAGGGTCCTGATGGCCCATGAGATGGAGACCGGGCAGCGCAAGGACTCCGCGGGCAATCTGGTGCCGGCCTGGTACATCAACGAGGTGACCGCCAGCCTCAACGGCAAGCCCGTCATGAAGGCCCACTGGGGCCCAGCGATCTCGAAGAATCCTT
>CAZAVT010000234.1:2751-5800 GCA_964488395.1 uncultured Burkholderiaceae bacterium
TCAAGATCAAGGGCGGACAGAAAGGTGACAAGGTCACGGTGACCTGGACCGACAACAAAGGTGAGACGCGTACCGACGAAGCGACCGTTGGCTGAACAGGCGGCGCGGCAAAGGGAGGAGACCGATGAAGATCAAGCAACATCTCGCGGCCAGCCTGCTGGCCTTGGGTGGCTCTCTGGCTGGCCTGGGCCCGGCTCTGGCTCAGAACACCCAGGCCGAGATCGAGCGTTACCGCCAGATGCTGGGCGACGGCAACCCGGCTGAATTGCTGGTCATGCGTGGCGAGGGCCTCTGGAAGCAGAAAAGAGGACCCAAGGCGGCCAGCCTCGAGGCCTGCGACCTGGGCAAAGGCCCCGGCGTGGTCGAAGGCGCCTATGCCGAACTACCCCGCTATTTTGCCGACACCGATTCGGTGATGGATGCGGAGTCCCGGGTCGTGCACTGCATGGTGACGCTGCAGGGCTTCAGCCGGGAAGAGGCGATGCGCAACCCGTTCTCCGGAGCGGGGCAACGCCAGACCGACATGGAGTCGCTGATCGCCTTCATCGTCGAGGAGTCGCGAGGCGCAACGATCAACATCCCGCAAAAGCACCCCAAGGAAATTGCAGCCTTCCAGCGCGGCGAGCAGATCTTCTTTTATCGAGCGGGTCCTTTCGATTTTTCCTGCGCGTCCTGCCACGGTGATGACGGCAAGCGGATTCGGCTCCAGGACCTCCCCAACCTCATGAAGCCGGAGCCCGCCCAGCGCGCTTTTGCCACTTGGCCTGCGTATCGGGTGTCGCAGGGAGCCCTGCGAACGATGCAGTGGCGGCTTTACGACTGCTTCCGCCAGCAGCGATTCCCTGAGATGCAGTTCATCTCGCCCGCCTCGATCGACCTGATCACCTTTCTGGGCGTGAAGGCGCAAGGCGGCAAGATGGATTCACCAGCGATCAAGCGCTGAAGGAAGCAATCATCATGACCACACATCAAGCATGGATCGCGACGGCCGCGGGCTTCGCGCTGGCTGTCGCCGTGGGCAGCGCCAGTGCCCAGCAAAGCATCAGCAGCCAGGAGATTCAGTCGCTTCTGAAGAACTCTTTCCAGAGCCGCAGCATCGCCCGGGTCGAGCGCATCGACCAGTCGGAGTTGCAGAAGCAGTGTTCGGCCTACGCGACGCGGCCGATGCCCGATGACCTGAAGAAAGCGCTCGAGAAAGCGGCGCTCGACAGCGTTCGTTATCCCGCAGACGGCCGCTACCTGGGCGATTGGAAACAGGGCGAGCGGATCGCTCAATCCGGGGTTGGACTGCAGTTTTCCGATAACGACAAGACCGTCAATGGCGGCAACTGCTACGCCTGCCATCAACTGAGCAAGGCCGAGCTCGCGTACGGCAACATTGGCCCCACCCTGTTCCAGTACGGCAAGCTCCGCGGCGATAGCGAGGCAATCCTGAAATACACCTGGGCGCGCATCTGGAACGCTCACGCCTTCAATGCCTGCAACATCATGCCGCGCTTTGGCGATGCGGGCATCCTCACGGAGGATCAGATCCGCGACGTGATGGCGCTGCTCATGGACCCGAAGTCGCCGGTCAATGGCGATTGACCGATGAATCGACGCGAATTCATCCAGGTGCTGGCCGCCGGCACCGCAGCCGGCCTGTCGCTGAAGGCCGCTGCCCAGGCCGGCCCCGGATCGGCGGCGGCAGCGCGGCTCTACGATGTGCCGCGCTTTGGCAACGTCAGCCTGCTGCACTTCACCGACTGCCACGCTCAGCTCCTGCCGGTGCATTTTCGCGAACCCAGCGTCAATCTGGGCGTGGGCGATGCGATCGGCAAGGTGCCTCACCTAGTGGGCGATCACCTCCTCAAGGCCTTCGGCATCGCGTCGGGCTCGCTCGAGGCGCATGCCTTCACTTACCTCGATTTCGAGGCGGCAGCGAACAGCTTCGGCAAGGTGGGAGGCTTCGCCCATCTGAGCACGCTGGTCAAGCGGCTGCGCGCCTCCCGCCCCGGTTCGTTGCTGCTCGATGGCGGCGACACCTGGCAGGGCTCGGCCACTGCGCTCTGGACCAATGCCCAGGATATGGTCGATGCAACCAAGCTCCTGGGTGTCGACATGATGTCAGCGCATTGGGAGTTCACCTATGGCGCGACCAGGGTTCAGGAGATCATCAACAGGGATCTGAAGGGCCGGATCGAGTTCCTCGCCCAGAACGTAAAGACCACCGACTTCGAGGACCCGGTCTTCAAACCCTGGGCGATGCGCGAGATCAATGGGGTCTCGGTCGCAGTGATCGGCCAGGCCTTCCCGTACACGCCGATTGCCAATCCCCGTCATTTCGTGCCGGAGTGGAGCTTCGGCATCCAGGATCAGCGCCTGCAGGACATGGTCGACGAGGCCCGCGGTCAGGGCGCGCAGATCATCGTCGTGCTCTCGCATAACGGCATGGACGTCGACCTGAAGATGGCGAGCCGGGTGACCGGCATCGACGCCATCCTCGGCGGCCACACCCATGACGGTGTCCCGCAGCCGGTCGTGGTGGGCAATGCCAAGGGTAAAACCCTGGTGACGAACGCAGGCTCCAACGGCAAGTTTCTTGCGGTGCTCGATCTGGAGGTCAAGGGCGGCAAGCTCGTCGACTGGCGATACAAGCTGCTACCAGTGTTTGCGAATTTTCTCCCCGCGGATCCGGAGATGAGCCAATACATCGAGCGGGTCCGGGCCCCCTTCCTCGCTCGGCTGAACGAGCCGCTTGCGGTCAGCGAGGGCCTGCTCTATCGGCGCGGCAACTTCAAGGGCAGCTTCGATCAATTGATCCTCGACGCGATGATCGAGGTGAAGGGTGCGCAGATCGGGTTCTCTCCGGGATTCCGCTGGGGTACCTCCATCCTGCCCGGGCAGACCATCACCCGCGAGCAGTTGATGGACCAGACGGCGATCACCTATCCGCAGACCATGGTCACCGAGATGACTGGCGAATTCATCAAGACCGTGCTCGAGGACGTCGCCGACAACCTCTTCAATCCCGATCCCTACTACCAGCAGGGCGGCGACATGGTCCGGG
>CAZAVT010000235.1:0-5791 GCA_964488395.1 uncultured Burkholderiaceae bacterium
CGCGAGCAGGCCGTTTTTCTTGGGTGCCCTGAAAGCGAAGCACCTGCGTGCTTCGTTTCTTGTTCACCCCCACCGCGACTTCAGATCACTCGGCGACATGTGATCGTACTCCTCGAACGGCTGGTGGATCCAGGGATTGGTCGGCAGGTACTCGAGGTAGTAGTCCGGCTCTGCAACCGACGCCCCCTTACGCCACAGCACTGCGCTGCGGATCTCCTGCACGCCCGGATGGCGTTGCTTGAGCAGCGGTATCACCTCGACCAGCGTCGCTCCCGAGTCGACCAGATCATCGACCAGCAACCAGCGCCCCTGCGGCAGGGTTAGCGCACTGCTGATGTGCTCGGAAATAATCAGGCGACTCTGGGTGGTACCGGCGTTGTCGCGGTACGAACTCGTGAACAACACACCGAGCGGTCGATCGAAGAGCCTCGACATGACGTCACCCACTCGTAGCCCGCCGCGAGCAAGGCAGACGATCGCGTCAAATGTCCAGCCCGACTCCCAGACTTTGAGGGCAAGCTTTTCGATCAGGCGGTTGTATTCGTCCCAGGAAACATAAAGGTCCTTCATCGACAGCGTCCTCGTTCGGTCATGAGCAGAAGGGATCGCGCAGCAGGATCGTGTCCACCCGGTCTGGGCCAGTCGACACCATGTCGAGCGGCACACCTGCGACGGCGGACAATCGCTCCAGATAGCGTCGCGCATTGGCGGGCAGTTGCGCCCACTCGCGCACCCCGACGGTGGAGCTCGACCAGCCGGGAAGATCCTCGTAGAGGGGCTCACACTCGGCGACCGCATCTGCGCCAGCAGGAAGTTCCTGCAGGATCTGATCGCCGCGGCGATAGGCGGTGCAAAGACGAATCGTCTCCAATCCATCCAGCACATCGAGCTTCATGACTGCGAGCCCGCCAATCCCGTTGATGGTGATCGAGCGCCGAAGAGCTGGCCCATCAAACCAACCGCAACGACGTGGGCGCCCGGTGACCGAGCCGAATTCCTTCCCCACCTTGGCAAGGTGCTCACCTACGGAATCCGTCAACTCGGTGGGGAACGGCCCTGCCCCCACTCGAGTCGTGTAGGCCTTCACAATCCCCATCACGTAGTGGAGCGCCCCCGGTGCAACACCTGCACCAGCAGCCGCCGCACCCGCGACGCAGTTGCTGCTTGTGACGTACGGATAGGTGCCGTGATCCACATCGAGAAGCGCCCCCTGAGCACCCTCGAACAGTAGACTGCGCCCAGCCGCCATGACCGCGGCGAGTTCGGCGGGCACGTCGGCAAGCATGGGCTTCAGTCGATCGGCAAGCGCGAGCAACTCGTCGGCCACTTGGGACGGATCGAGCGTCTCGGCTCCGAGGAAACGTTCAAGCACGAAGTTGTGCAGCTCGAGCGCCTCCGCAACCCGGCTGCGGAATCGCTCGGGCCGGTATAGGTCATCGAGGCGGACCGCACGGCGAGCGACCTTGTCCTCGTAGGCTGGTCCGATACCACGACCGGTGGTTCCGATCTTTGCGTCGCCTCTGCGAGCCTCCCGAGCCCGATCGAGCGCAACGTGGTAGGGAAGAATCAGCGAGCAGGCACCGCTCACACGCAGGCGGGAGGACACTTCAACACCCGCCGCCTCCAGCTCGTCGATTTCCTGCAGCAGGGCCTGCGGAGACAACACCACGCCGTTGCCGATGAAACAGCGCACACCAGGGCGCAGCATCCCCGAGGGAATCAGTCGCAGGACCTGCCTGCGCCCATTGATCACGAGCGTGTGCCCGGCGTTGTGCCCCCCCTGAAAACGAACCACACCGTCGGCCCGTTCAGTGAGCCAATCCACCACCTTGCCCTTGCCTTCGTCGCCCCACTGGGTCCCGATGATCACAACGTTTCTGGCCATGTCGCTACTTCCGTCAATGAGTGCGCTTACGCGGCTTGATCAGCCATTGATCGCCCGAGCGCACCAGCTCGCGATCGCAATCGAGGTCACAGGGGCTTGGCTCGTTACCGGGTAGGGCACGGATCACCACTTCACCCGACTGACGCAGTTGCGCGATCGCCGACGCCAGCCCGGGAGGATCATCGTGAGGCGCCAGAACTGCAGAGAGTCGGCCCTGAGACTCAACGAGCGCCGCAAGCTCACGTAGTTCGAGCGAAAAACCGGTCGCCGCGCGCCTGCGTCCAAACACGGCACCCACATTGTCATAACGTCCTCCGCGGGCGATCGCGTCGGCTCGCTGGCGCACATACGCAGCAAAGCTGACCCCGGTGTGATAGCGATAGCCGCGCAGATCGGCCAGATCGATCGACAGCTGCAGGTCTGCATAACGATGCCACACCGGCGATCCAACAATCTGGCCGAGCGTATCGAGCGCTTCCTGAACGGCGGGTAGCGCCGGTAGAAGCTGCCTGGCCTTGGCCAGCACCTCCGAGGCATCCGAACCGGGAGCGGCGGGGCCATAGAGCCCGCTCAGTTGAAACAACGCACCGCCCAATTCGGGGTCCAATCCGCGCAGGGCGGCCAGCGTCGGGCGATCCTTGGCGAGAAGGAGTCCGTAGAGCGCCTCCTCCTCGATCGCAAGACGGGCTAGCCCCTCTGGAAAGGCAGCAAGCAGCGCGGGCACGATGCCCATATGGCAGAGGTCAATCCGAGGCGCTTTCACGCCCGAACGCAGCAACGACTCCACCATCAGCTCGAGTATCTCGAGGTCGGCCTGCACGCCGCCGTGGCCGTAGAGTTCTGCGCCAATCTGAAGCGGCTCGCGCGAAGCGAACAGCCCAGCCGGCCGCGCATGAACCACCGAACCGGCATAACAAAGTCGGGTGATACCGGCCGTGTTGAGCAAATGGGCGTCGATACGGGCCGCCTGCGGCGTCATGTCGGCGCGTACGCCGAGAATTCGACCTGAGAGCTGGTCAACCACCTGCACCGTACGTCCAGCAAGTTCCTGACCCGAACCGATCAGGAGTGCGTCAATGTGCTCCAGGATCGGGGGGATAACCAGCTCGTAGCCATAGGACCGAAACAGGTCCAGACACCGACGCCGCAGGATCTCGATCCGCGATGCCTCCTGAGGGAGAGCGTCGGCGAGGTTTTCAGGCAAGAGCCAACTGGCCATGATGGTCGGTCGAGAAATCGGGAGCGTCGTGGTGGGAAAGTGCCGGGCGCTCGAGCCACTCGCGTGCCCCCTCGCGTCCCCCAAAGGCCCCGCTCGAAAAGGAAATGAGCGAAGGCGAAACCGCTTATATTAATTCAGAAACGAGGATCAGCCCGAGACCGATCAGGAGGCTGGTCAGACCAACGAACCGGATCTGGCCATCGCCCATCTCTGCAACGCGTCGGAAAAGGGCTCGCCAGATTTGCGGCAGAGCGAAAGGCAGAAATCCTTCGAGAATCAAGGCAAGACCCAGCGCGAAGAGCCAGAAATCCAGCACGCCGGTCAACGGCTCGGACGCGACTCGCCCGGCGTGCCGCCGCGCAGGTGGCGGAAGAAGGACGACGACGGGTCAAGCACCATCACGTCGCTGCGATCACGAAAGGTCCCACGGTAGGCCTCGAGGCTGCGATAGAACTCGGCAAACTCCGGGTCTCTGCCGAACGCTTCGGCATAGATCGCAGCAGCCCGCGCATCGCCATCACCCTTGATGCGCTGCGCATCCCGATAGGCCTCGGCAAGAATCACTTCTCGCTGCTTCTCGGCATCGGCGCGGATCTTGTCCGACTCAGCCGCACCGGTGGCCCGCCGTTCATTGGCGACTCGCTTGCGCTCGGATTGCATGCGGTCGAAGACCCGCACCGACACCTCTGGAGCGAAGTCGACCCGCTTCAGTCCGACATCCACAATGCTCACGCCGATCTGCCGCGAGTCCTCGTCGACCTTGCGGCGTACCTCAGACATCAGCGCCGTCCGGTCGCCCGAAATGATCTCGATCACCTTGCGCTTGGCAATCTCGTTATTCAGCGCATCGCGCAGGCTTCTCGAGATCCGATCGGCCGCAACCGACTGGCTGCCCTGCACGGAGCGAATGAACGCCTTGGGCTCGACGATCTGCCACTTGATGAAGGTATCGACCTGCAGGTTGAGCTTTTCGGAGGTGATGAAGCGATCCACATCGGCAGTGTCGAGCGTGAGGATACGCTTGTCGTAATAAACGACATTCTGGAACGGGGGCGGCCATTTG
This sequence comes from uncultured Burkholderiaceae bacterium, assembly GCA_964488395.1. Taxonomy (GTDB): domain Bacteria; phylum Pseudomonadota; class Gammaproteobacteria; order Burkholderiales; family Burkholderiaceae_E; genus SYIM01. The sequence goes on from CAZAVT010000235.1 coordinate 4,168, forward strand.
AAGTGCAGGCCTGGCTGGTCGATCACGTGACGAATCTCGCCCAGGGTGTAGACGATGGCGTACTGCCGCTGATCGACCACAAAGAGCGAAGACATGAGCACACCCAGCGCGACCGCGGCGGCCAGGGCAAGCGAAATGATCTTTGGCATGACGGGGCTTCAGCGGTTTTCGCGGTCGCGGCTGCGCAGACCGTCGGGTCGAAGTGGGGTCGTCACGGACCCAGACGCAGGAGACGGCGCCGAATCAGAGCCACTGGACGCAGGGGCCACCGACGACCTCGGCCCGTCGAGCCTGACGCCACTCTGTTGGAGCAGGCGATCGAGCGGCAAGGACAACAGGTTGACACCGCCGGGATTGTCGACGTAGACCTTGCTGACGTTGCCGTAGATCTGCTGCATCGCCTCGATGTAAAGTCGGTCGCGGGTGACACGGGGGGCTTTCAAGTACTCAGCCAGGATCTGACTGAATCGAGACGCGTCGCCCTCTGCGGTGGCAATGAGGCGCTGGCGGTAACCCTGCGCTTCCTCGCCGACCCGCGCCGCGGTGCCTCGGGCCTTGGGCAGAATGTCGTTCGCGTAGGCTTGGCCCTCGTTGATCTGTCGCTCGCGATCCTGGGCCGCCTTGTTGGCGTCCTCGAATGCATCCTGGACCTGATCGGGAGGCTGCGCCTGCTGAATCGTTACATCGACCAGCGTGATGCCCGCCTTGTAGCGGTCAAGCACAGCCTGGGCGATGGTCCGGACATCTTTGGCGACCTGCTCCTTCTCCTCGTAGAGCACCTGATCGATGGTCCGGCGACCGACGGCCTCTCGCATGGCGGTCTCAGCCGCTTGCCGGACGGTCTCCTCGGGACCAACGCCGAAATTGTTGTTAAACAGGAATGCCTGCACGTCACCCACGCGAAACTGGAGCGCGAACTGGAGATCGACGATCGATTGATCGTTGGTGAGCATCAGCGACTCGCGCAGCGTCTTATTGCGGACCGTATTCCGGTAACCGATCTCGACCTGCCGCAATTGCTGCGCATTGACGATTTCGTGGGCCTCGATCGGGTAAGGCATCCGCCAAGTGAATCCTGCACGGTCCACCAGTTGCTTGAATTCACCGAACCGCAATACCGCCGATTGATGACCCTCGGGCACGATGTAGAACCCGCTCCCGAGCCAAAGCAGCACCCCGACCGAGGCGATCACGCCCAGACCGATCCCCGCACCCTTCATGGACGGCGGCTCGACAATGCCACCCGGTCCCGAAGGGCCCGAAGGCCCGCCGGCTCGCCGCTTGAACAGGCCATTGAGCTTACGGTTGAAGTCGCGCCAGAGCTCATCGAGATCGGGCGGGCCCTCACCCTTCGGCGGAGGCTTCTGATCTCCACCGCCTCGGCCCCAACCGGGGTCATTGAGCGAAAAAATATTGCGCAGCAGCTTGGGCATGATTCAGCGTGTAGACGGTTGAGCCGCCGGGACCCCGTGCGTGAAGTCCGGGGCGGGCGCCTGGCGCCAGCGCATCTGGTAGTCCCGAATCGCGGATCGCAGGTCTGCGATACCGGCGCCCGAGACAGCGCTGACGAAAGCCGCGGTGATGCTACCACAGGGGTCAATGGCCCGGCCCGCGTCATGTCCAC
>CAZAVT010000236.1:0-5785 GCA_964488395.1 uncultured Burkholderiaceae bacterium
CATTCCCGCGCGTTATCTGGGCGGCACCGATGCGAAGGGCTATGGCGCACACCTCTTTGCCAACTGGCGCTTTCTCGCCGATGGCGAGCCCGATCCGACCTTCATCCTGAATCAGCCACCCTACGACCGCGCGCAGATCCTGCTCGCCGACCGCAATTTCGGTTGTGGTTCGTCGCGCGAGCGAGCCCCGAAAGCTTTGCGTGAATTTGGCTTTCGTGCGGTTATCGCCCCCTCATTTGGCGGCATCTTCTTCAATAATTGCTTTCGCAACGGCATCGTACCGGTGATGCTGCCGATCGAGACCGTCCGCGAGATCGTCGGAGTCGTCGAGACAAGCGCGGGCGACGCGCCGATCGAGGTCTGTCTCGAGCACTGCCTGGTGAGCCTGCCTGATGGGCGCACGTTTGCTTTCGAGGTGCCAGAGACCTTGCGGCAGATGCTGCTCGCCGGGGTCGACGAGATCGATCTGACCAAGTCGCGGCAGGCCGAGATCGACGCGTTCCGATCCCGTGATCGCGCGCTCCGACCCTGGATCTACCTCGAGCCGGCGTCTTCCGGCAGCCCGATCGAGCGATCAGAGCGGCTGGGCGCCTGAATCCTTCACGACCTTGGCCCACTTCGCGATTTCGGTGGCCTGATAGCGGGCCAGTTCTTCAGGTGAGGACAGGATCGGATCCAGGCCCAGGGTGGCCAGGCGCTGCTGGACCTCGGGCAGCTTGTAGACCCGCTGGATCTCGGCATTGAGACGGTCGATGATCGGGCGCGGCGTGTTGGCGGGCGCGAAGATCGCGAACCAGGAAGTGGCCTCGAAGCCGGGAATGGTCTCGGCGACCGTGGGGATCTCCGGCGCAGCGGGTGAGCGGGTCGCCGAGGTCACCGCGACGGCGCGGATCTTGCCTTCGCGCGCCATCGGGATGGCGGAGGGCATGTTGTCGAACATCAGCTGGATGCTGCCACCCACCAGGTCTGGGATGGCGTATTGGCGGCCCTTATAGGGCACATGGGTCATCGTCGTACCGGTCATCGACTTGAACAATTCTCCCGACACGTGGACTGAAGTCCCGACCCCGGGTGAGCCGAAGGACAGCTTGTTCGGGTTGGCCTTCATGTAGGTGATCAGATCGCTCACCGTCTTGACCGGCAGATCATTGTTGACGACCAGCAGGTTGGGTGTCGAGGCGACCAGCGAGACCGGCGCGAAGTCGCGCACCATGTCATAGGGCATCTTCGCGTAGAGCGCGCCGTTGATCGAGTGGGTGCCGACGGTGCCCATCACGATCGTGTAGCCGTCGGCAGGGGACTTGGCGACGACATCTGCCCCGATGTTGCCGCCCGCGCCGGGCCGGTTGTCGACCACCACCGGCTGGCCCATCTGTGCTCGCTCGCTGAAGATCCGTGCCAGGATATCGGGCGCACCGCCCGTCGGGAAAGTCACGACGATCTTGACGGGGCGCTGCGGCCAAGTCTGTGCAAGCGCGGAGCCCGTCATCAGGGACGTGCCAGCGATCAGGAGTGCGGCCGCCATCGAGCGGCGGGACAGGAACAGAGGGGAACGCATGGCAGTCTCCTGGATGTTGTCGATCGTGAGCTGATCATGCCATGCGCACCCGACCAACGGGTCCGATGGTCCTGCATCCGGGGCGGGATTCACTTCGCTGCGAGCATCCGCCGCATGACAGGCGACATGACCTGATCCGAGATTGGGATGTCCCAGACGGCGGCGGTCCCCGAGGCGCAGTAGGCCTGCCAGGCCTGGTCCAGGTCCTCGAGCCGCTCGATCCGGCGCGCCTCGATGCCAAAACCCGCCGCGATCGACGCGATCCTCGATGGACCGAACACCGCTCCAGTGTCCGGGAGGCCGTCATGGCGCAGTTTGTGAATCTCTGACCCGTAGGCTTCATCGTTCAGCACGATCATCAAGGGTCTGAGCTCATGCCGCAGCGCGGTCTCGAGCTCCTGAACGTGCATCAGGAAACTGCCGTCACCGTCGATCAGCGCGATCCGCTGCGCGGGTCGCGCGACCGCCGCGCCGAGTGCGTAGGACGTGCCGTTGCCGATCGCGCCAAACTCGCGGATGGTCAGAAAATCCTCGGCCCTGCGGCCCAGCATGTGGGTGGCGAAGGCTGAGCAGTGACCCGACGAGTTGACCATCAACACGTCCTTGGGCAGCACCCGATCCAATGCCCGCACCACCTCCCGCGGGTCGTGGTAACCCGGCTTGGGAGGGAATGGCGCGCTATCCCAGGGCCGCCCGGCGATGTCACGCGCGAGCGCCTCGGTCCGCCAATGCGCAACGGGTCCGTGGCCATCGGCGCGTAGCCGCTCCGACAGTGCCTCCACGGCGAGCAAGGCGTCGCCCTGCAGAGCGTGGTGAGCGGCAAGGCGCCCCTCGCTGATCGAACGCGGCGCAAGGTCGACATGGAGCACTCGGGCCTGGGGGTAAAGCCGGCCGGAATCGCTCGCGTGCGAGGCGAGGCGGGCGCCGACCGCAATGACCAGGTCCGCCTTGCCAAAGCACTCGCGGGCAATCTCCGAGGCGAAGCCGCCCCCGACGTTAAGCGAAAAAGGATGGTCGTGGAACAGCCCGCGCACGGGCAGCGTCGTCGCCAGCAGCGCGCCCAGCTGGTCGGCCAGGGTCCGGCAGGCATGGACGGCACCGGCCGCGTGGGCCCCTCGTCCGGCGAGCAGGATTGGCCGCTCGGCCGCGGCGATCAGCCTGGCCGCTTCGTCGAGTGCGGTCGCATCGGGGGAGAGCCGCTGGGGCGGGCGGATCAGCGCGAGCGAGGGTTCGGCGGCGAAGGGGTGGCCCAGCGCCTGCTCCTGCAGGTCGAGCGGGACGCCGATCACCACGGGTTCGCTCGCCTGGCGGGCGTGGAGGAAGGCGTCGCGGATCACCGGCGCCGTCCGCCGGGTCTGATGGATCTGAAAGTAGCGGGCCCCGCAGGCCTCGACCAGCGGTCGCTGCTCGAGCATCTGGTTGTACCAGCCGCTGCCGATCGGGGCCTCCCCGGCAAAGAGTACCAGTGGGATCCGGGCCCGCACGGCGGCCGGCAGCGCGGTCAGCGTCTGCGTGAGGCCGGGCCCGCAGGTGACGGAGGCGATCCCGAGCCTGCCGGTGACGCGCGACCAGGCCATCGCCATTGAAACGGCGCAGTGCTCATGCCGCGTGTAGATAAAGCGAGCGCCCCTGGCCGCCATCGCGCTGGCCCAGTGCATGTTGCCGTCTCCCAGCAGCGCGAAGACCGTATCGGTGTGTTCGGCGATGAAGGCATCGGCGATGGCTTCGTAGAGGTGCATGTCGGCGCTCCGTGGACGGCCCTGTCTTGACGCGAGTTTAACCAATGCACCGGTTTACACGGCCAGCGCGCATCCGCTAGCATCCCGCAGATCGACCAAGTACTGGCGACGCGGGCCAATGACAGGGAGACCACCATGAAGACCACCACGGCGCTGCGACAGCGTCTGGCGGGATCCGGCATGCTGATCGTGCCGGGTGCCTACGATGCGATCACCGCCCGGCTGATTGAGCAGGCCGGCTTTCCGGGGGTCTACATGACAGGGGCTGGTACCTCAGCCTCGCTGGGCTACCCGGATTACGGTCTGCTGACCTTGACCGAGATGGCCGACAAGGCTGGCATCCTCGCCCGGTCGGTGCGGGTGCCGGTCATCTGCGATGCCGATACCGGCTACGGCAATGAGCTCAATGCCATTCGCACGGTCCGCGAATTCGAGAGCCGCGGCGTCGCGGGATTGCACATCGAAGATCAGGTGATGCCCAAGCGCTGCGGTCACCTCGATAACAAGGAAATCGAGCCTGCCGAGCGGTGGCTGAGCAAGATCCGCGCAGCGGCCGAGGCCCGCCGTGATCCCGATTTTCTGATCATCGCCCGAACCGATTCGCGCGCCTCCCTGGGTTTCGAAGAGGCCATCAACCGAGCCAATGCGGCGCTCGCAGCGGGCGCCGACATGGCGTTTGTCGAGGCACCGCAGACCCTCGCCGAGGTCGCCGAGGTTCCCCGGCGGGTCAAGGGACCGTGCCTGCTCAATGTCGTGCAGGGCGGTAAGACCCCGGTGATCGGGCTCACCGAGGCCGAACAGCTCGGCTATAAGCTCGCCATCCTGCCGGGCATGCTGTTGCGAGCGGCGGTGCAGGTCTTCGATCAGGTGCTCGAGGCCGTGAAGACCGAACACCGCGTTCCGGACTACCTGAACCGGACCAGTCCGCACCAGAATTTCCGTCGATTCGGCGCTGATGAGTGGGATGCGTTGCGCGCCCGCTATGCGACCGAAAGCGCACCCGCCGTCGATCCGGTCCCAGCCAAATAGTGGGTTGCGCTGGACTGCCGCCTGACCGTTTTCTGATGTCCGTTGACCTGGAGATTCGTTGATGACCCGACCCCAGACGATGTTCGAGAAGATCTGGAACGCCCACCTGATCCTCGAGGATGGTGACGGCCGTTCGCTGCTCCATGTGTCGCGGCACCTGGCCCACGACGGGTCGTGGCACGCCTTTACCTTCCTGGAGGGCCGAGGGTTGGCCTTGAGACGGCCCGACCAGATGTTCGCCACTCCCGACCATGGCGTCTCGACCCTGAGTCATGACCTTTCGCGCATCACCGACGCCGACCAGGTGCGGGTGGTGCGGGCGATCGATTCAAACGCCAAGAAGCACGGCTTTACCCTGTTTGGTCTGGACGACCCCAGGCAGGGGATCATTCATGTGGTCGGCCCTGAGCAGGGTCTGACCCAGCCCGGTCTTCTGATCGTCTGCGGTGACAGTCATACCTCGACCCACGGCGCGCTGGGTGCGCTCGCCTTCGGGATCGGCGCGTCGGACGTTTGCCACGTGCTGGCGACGCAGGCCATTTGGCTGCGCCGGCCCAAGACCCTGCGCATCACCATCGATGGCAGGCTGCCTCGCGGCGTGACGTCCAAGGACCTGATCCTCGCGATCATTGCCAGGATCGGGGCCAACGGTGCGACAGGTCACGTGATCGAATACGCGGGCTCGGCAGTTCGCGCCATGACGATGGAAGAGCGCCTCACCCTGTGCAACATGTCAATCGAGGCGGGAGCTCGCGCTGGCCTCGTGGCGCCCGACGAGACGACCTTTGCCTATCTTGAGGGCAAGCCCTATGCGCCCAAGGGGGCGCAATGGCAGCAGGCACTGGCGCACTGGAAGTCGCTGCCGAGCGATCCGGGCGCGGTGTTTGATCGCGAGGAGCAGTTCGATGCGAGTACGCTCGCGCCGATGGTCACTTGGGGTAACAGTCCCGAAGAGGCGCTGCCAGTCACCGGTCACGTGCCTGACCCCGCCTCGATGAGCGACGCCGGCCGGCGCGCAGCGCTCGAGTCCACCCTCGAGTACATGGCGCTCAAGCCGGGTCAGCGGCTGACCGACACCAGGATCGATTATGTCTTCATCGGTTCGTGCACCAATGGTCGTCTGGAGGACCTGCGTGCCGCCGCCGCGATCGCTCGGCGTGGCAAGGCGGTCATCCCCGCCATGATCTCGCCCGGTTCCACCCAGGTGAAGCTCGCGGCCGAGGCCGAGGGGCTGCACCGGATCTTCCTGGACGCGGGCTTTGAGTGGCGCGAGTCGGGCTGCTCGATGTGCGTGGGCATGAACGGCGACCTGCTCGATCCCGGCATGCGCAGTGCTTCGACGACCAATCGCAACTTTCGTGGCCGTCAGGGTCGCGACAGTCGCACTCACCTGATGAGCCCCGCGATGGCCGCCGCCGCGGCCCTGGCCGGACACATCGTTGACGTTCGCCCCTTGCTG
>CAZAVT010000237.1:0-2664 GCA_964488395.1 uncultured Burkholderiaceae bacterium
CCGGCTTTTAGCTGTTCGGAGACTTCCGGCTGGCGACGACGGACGACCGCGAGGCGGTCGTCCTGTCGGCCACCGGCCTGCAAACCGATCTTGCCGGGCAGCGATGGTCGGGCAATGTGGAGCTGACTCAGGCCCTTGGTGCGGACCGATCGACGGCGCTCAGCTCAGCGGGGCGAGCTGCTGAATCGATATCCGATGAGGTGCCGGTAGAGGCTGCCAGGCGCCAGCCAGCACGACGGCTGAGGCCATTGCGGGCGGTTTGGACTGTCCGGCAGAAATCCGGGCTCGAGCGCAATACCGGCACACGCGGGAAGCGGCTCACCGGTGGCCGAGGGGATCCCGGCGAGGTGTTGCCCGGTGTAGAGCTGCAGGGACGGCGAATCGGTCGAGATCTCCAGGCGCAGGCGCGCGTCTGCCGACTCGAGCTCGGCGACGACCCGAGCGTTGGCGCATCCGCCATCGAGCAGAAAGCCATGGTCGTAGCCGCCAACGATCCGCTGCTGCGGCGACTGCAGCCAGCGGTTCGACAAGCGCTGGAGCTGCCTGAAGTCGAAGTCCGATCCGGCGGTGTCCCCTAGCGGTCCAAGCGGGATCAGCGCCTCGTCGACCGGAGCAAAATGGTGGGCTTTGATCCGCAGTCGCTGATCGAGCGCGTCGCCCGCCGCGCCGTTGAGATTGAAATAGGCATGATTGGTGATCGCGACCGGGCAGGGCTCGCTCACCTGTGCCTCACAGCGCCAATCGATGATCCCGCCGCCCGGCAGGGTCAGCGACAGCCGTGCTTCGAGCGTCCCGGGGAACCCCTGGTCGCCCGCCGGCGAACGCAGTGTCCATTCGACGCGATGGGGCTCGAGCCGCTCCAGTCGCCAGATCCGGGTATGGAATCCACCGGGCCCCCCATGCAGTTGATGCCGCTGACCCGTGGCCGTCAGCAGGCGCCAGCTGCGGCCATTGCGGCGAAGCAGACCCTCTGCAATCCGGTTCGCGTAGCGACCAATGGTCGAGCCAATATAGCCAGGGCGCTCGGCCGCGTGCGCGCATCCGATCAGCACCTCGCGCGTTGGTCCACCGGCCTGTGGCACACGACAGGACAGCCAGGTTGCGCCCAGGTCCATCACCGTGAGCTCAAGGCCCTCGCCGTCGCGAATGAGCCGTGGCGCGAGCGCAGCCCTCAGGGCCTCGGTATCGTGGTCCACGCTAGACAAATCGCGAGTACCACGCTTCGAGCAACTCCTGCTTACCCGAGACGGGACGGGGCATCGATGGCGCGTTGAACGCCTGATCGGCCAACTCCGCGAGCTTGCAGCCTGGGTCCATGATCCGGCGCCCCAGATCACCATGCCAGCCTGCATAGCGTTCGGCCAGATGCCGCTCGAACCGACCGTCGGTGATCATCGCTTCCGCAGCGAGCAGTGCCCGTGCGCAAGTATCCATCGCCGCAACGTGCCCGATGAGGAGGTCCTCGGGTGCGATCGATTGGCGACGGACCTTGGCATCAAAATTGAGCCCGCCCTGACCCATTCCGCCATGACGCAGGAGCAGCTGGAACACCAAGGCAAGCTCCTCAACCGAGTTGGGGAACTGATCGGTATCCCAGCCATTCTGAGGATCGCCGCGGTTCATGTCGAGCGAACCGAACACGCCCAGCGCGAGCGCCATCCCGACCTCATGTGCGAAGCCATGTCCGGCAAGCGTCGCATGATTGGCTTCGATATTGAGGCGCACCTCGCTCTCGAGCCCGAAACGTCGCAGCATGGCGTAGACGCTGGCGACGTCGAAGTCGTACTGGTGCTTGGCAGGTTCGTGCGGCTTGGGTTCGACCAGAATCTGGCCCTTGAAGCCGATCCGCTGCTTGTGCTCGACCACAAGCGTGAGGAAGCGTCCCAGCTGATCGAGTTCCTGCCCAAGGTCGGTATTGAGCAGGCTGTCATAGCCTTCCCGACCGCCCCACAGCACGTAATTTTCCCCGCCCAGGGCCTGAGTCATTTCCAGCGCGTCGCGCACCTGTGCAGCAGCCTGCAGGAAAATCGCGGGGTCCGGATTGGTCGCGGCGCCTGCCGCGTACATGGGATGCGAGAACAGGTTTGCCGTGCCCCAAAGCAGCCTCACGCCGGTCCTTTGCATGTGTTCGGCCAGGCAGTCCCGCATGGCGTGAAGCCAGTTGCGCGTCTGCCTCGGATCAGCGCCTTCCGGAGCGACGTCCCGGTCATGAAAGCAGAAGAAAGGCGCTCCGGTGCGCTCGATGAGATCGAAGGCCGCGGCTGCCTTCTCGCGCGCGAGTGTCAGGGGGTCACCGCGGCTCGGGTCCATCCAGGGGCGTGCGAAGGTTGGGGCACCAAACGGGTCGGTACCTGGCCAGTTGAACGAGTGCCAGTAGCAGATCGAAAAGCGCAGCTGGTCGCGCATCGATCGGCCGGCCACGGTCCGGTTCGGGTCGTACCACCGGAAGCAATAGGGATCGTCCGACGAGGGGCCGCCATGGCGCGCATGGGGCAGGGTGCTGAACAGGGTGTCGCTCATCTCGTCACTCCGGCGGGCAAGAGTCATCTTGGGAATTGCTCGCGCAGCGCCCCGTAGAGCGCGCGAAAGCGAACCAGTCGCGGCAGAAGAACGCTCGACCAGTCGGGGTCGGGGGCCTGCTCGGCCGGCTCAGCTTCATGAGCG
>CAZAVT010000237.1:2674-5774 GCA_964488395.1 uncultured Burkholderiaceae bacterium
CGGTCTCGGCGGCGGGCGCCACGGGCGCGGCCGGAGCGGCGACCGGTGCAGGCGGCGCGGGTCCCAGCCCGGCCGCTTTTCTCGCCAGTGCGGCCGCCCCCAACGCGGCGGCATGCGCGGCATGCGGCAGCGGGCGCATTACGATCCCTGACGCGGTCGCGAGCAGCATCCGCAGACGGGCACTGCGCGCGGCTCCACCGACCAGTCCGAGGCCTTGCGGCGCGGCGGCGCTTGCGTCGATGCTGGCCAGGCAGTCACTCATCGCGAAAGCGACGCCTTCCGCGACTGCATGGGCGAGCAGGGCCCGCTCATGACCGGCACGCAGGCCGAAAAACACCGCGCTGGCTGCGGGGTCGTTATGTGGCGAACGCTCTCCCGACAAATAGGGTAGGAACAGCGGTCCGTCCGCAATCTCGGCAATGCGCAAGGCCTCGACCTCCGCCATCATGGTTGGCAAATCCGCATAGCCCAGACAGCGCGTAGCCCACTGCAGCGATGCGGCGGCCGACAGCATGACGCCCATCTGATGCCACCGTCCCGGAAGGGCATGGCAAAACGCATGAACCGCCCGCTCGGGCCTCGGTCTGAAGCCGTCCGACACCCGGAAGACGACGCCAGAGGTGCCCAGCGATACGAAGCCCTGTCCCGGCTCGGTCGCACCCAGGCCGATCGCGGTAGCCGCGTTGTCGCCGGCGCCGGCAGCAATCACACAACGCTGGGTAATGCCCCAACGCTGAGCGAGCTCGGGGCGCAGCTCACCGACCGCGTCGCTCCCCTCATGCAGGGCCGGCATCTGCTGCGGGCTGAGCCCGCAGGCCGCCAGCATGGTCTCCGACCAGCGCCGGCGGCCGACATCCAGCCACAGGGTGCCGGACGCGTCGGACATCTCGGTCGCAAGGGCCCCCGACAGCTGCAGCACGATCCAGTCCTTGGGCAGCAGCACCGTCCGGATGGCCGCGAAACAATCGGGCTCGTGCCGGCGCAGCCAGAGCAGCTTCGGAGCCGTGAAGCCCGGCATCGCCAGGTTGCCAGTGATCGAACGAAGCTCGGGGACAGCGGACTCGAGCTCACTGCACTCGTGGGCGCTGCGGCTGTCATTCCAGAGGATCGCCGGGCGCAGGGCCCGGTGCCGCCGGTCGAGGACCACTGCCCCGTGCATCTGTCCCGAAACGCCGATCGCACGCGCCGTGTTCAATCGCTTCCCTTCGGCACCGGCCAGCCGTTGCAAGACGGTGTCAACCGCGCGCCACCAGTCATCTGGATGCTGCTCGGACCAAGCCGGTCGCGGGCGACTCAGCGAGATGGGCTCCGCCTCGGCCGCCCGCAGGGCACCGTCCTCTGCGACGAGGACGGCCTTGACTTCGGAAGTGCCCAGATCGATGCCGATGAAGCTCATGACGGTTGCGAGGCGGTCCCGCCCCCGGGTGTTTGCGGTGAAGGGTTGACTGACGCGATGCTATGGGATAATTTCAGTCTCCGCAATATATAGAACCCCCATGAGTGCGATTTCTACCCGTTATCCCGGGCAGAGTGCCGACGAAGCGGCGTCTGTTGGGGAAATTGTCGGTGCATTAAATGCGGCCTCGGTACTAAGCGAGATCCGTCGCCGAGGTGTCATCTCCCGGGTCGAGCTCGCCGACGGCTTGGGGCTCGGTCGCTCGACGGTTTCTGCGATCACGTCGCGCCTGTTGCAGGAGGGCCGGATCCGCGAGGCGGAGTTGACTGCGGTCAGTCCCACCGAAGCGGTTCGTGGTCGCCCTCGCATCGGCCTGTCGCTCAACCCCGAGGCAGCGCATGTCGTGGGTGTGAAAATCTCGATGCATCAGATCGCGATCTGCATCGCAGACTTTGCCTGCAACCTGGTGTCGTCGACCGTGCTGCCACTGCGGGTCAAGCGCCAGGCGCCCGAGGTCGTCGCTGATTTGATCCAGGATGCGATCGTCCGCGTGCTCGCCGATGCGGGATTGCGCCTCGAGCAGATCGATGGAGTTGGCGTCGGTGTGCCAGGCTTCATCGATGGCAATACCGGGATCTGCCACTGGAGCCCGGTGTTTCGGGACTCCGGGGTGCCATTTGCCAGGGCGCTCAACGAGCGCCTGCGTCTACCTGTCTTTGTCGACAACGACGCCAATCTGGTCGCTCTCGCCGAGCATTGGTTCGGCGAAGGGGCTGATGTGGACGAACTGGTCGTCGTAACGCTCGAGCACGGCGTGGGCATGGGCGTGATCCTGGACGGCCGGATCTTCCGTGGCACGCACGGATTTGCTGGCGAGTTCGGCCACACCCAGGTGGTGCCTGACGGAGCGCCCTGCCGATGCGGGCAAAATGGCTGCGTCGAGGCCTACATGGCCGACTATGCGCTCGTCCGTGCCGCCGCGCCGTTCACCGGCGGTGGTGGGCTCAGCGAGGATCCGGTCGAACTCGAGCGCTCGGTGATCCGTCTGACCGAGCGCGCGCGGGCCGGTGATTCCGATTTGCGTCGCGTCTTTGCCAATGCCGGAGCGATGCTGGGCCGCGCGATCGCCAATCTGGTCAAGCTGATCGATCCGGAACGCGTGATCCTGTGCGGCGGTGGAGTGCGAGCCGCCGACCTCTGGTTCGAGCCGATGCGCGAAGTGGTCGCTGCCCAGCTGCGTCATCCGGCGGCCCGGGCTACCGAATTCCGAGTCCATCGCTGGGGCGATGACCTGTGGGCGCGCGGTGCAGCCGCTGCGGTCCTGCAGGCGATCTATCAGTCGCACAAGGCCTTTCTGCGACCTGCCGCCGTTGTCACCGCCGGCCCGACCGGCAGCTTGCCGAGAGTCCACGCATGAGTGTTAGGCCCTTGCCCTACCGGGATCCGTCCCAGCCCCTCGACCAGCGAGTCGCCGATCTGCTTGAGCGGATGACCCTCGAGGAAAAGATCGCGCAGTTGCGCGCGATCTGGCTAAAGCCTCAGCCTGGCGCCCGGTACGAGGTCTGGGATCGAATGGTCGAGCAGGGGACCGATCCAGCGCGCCTGCTTGCCAACGGCATCGGTCAGATCACCCGACCCTTCGGCACAGTACCGATCGAGCCCGCCGAAGGCTGGCGTTCGCTGCGTGCGGTACAGCGCTTCTTG
>CAZAVT010000238.1:0-5765 GCA_964488395.1 uncultured Burkholderiaceae bacterium
CGCTCACCGAGTAGTAGCGCGCGATCCGAGCTGAGATCGGCCAGGCCCTCTGGCGGTGAACCGAAGAGCGCGCCGGCGGAGAGACCGCGATGGATCCGATCAACGCTGATGCGTTGCAGGCCCTGAGTCTGGGCAACGCTCTGGCCATCACTCAGCAGCACTGGGAGAGCGATCCTGACCGTGCTGCCGGCTGCGGCGAGTTGTATGCCATGTGGCGAGACATCGAGACCCGACGCACTGCCGCGCTCGCCGAGCTTCAGGCTGCCCAGCTCGATGGGTGTGGCCGGGTCGGCGACATCGAAGAGTGCGACCTTGATACCGCCGAGCCGGCCTTGATCGCTCGCGTCCTTGCCGACCCCGAGCAGCAAATCGTCCGCGAGCGGAAACAGATAGTCCGAATACCCCGGGATCTTCAATTCACCCACCACCTTCGGATCGAGCGGCTCCGAAAGATCGAGGGCATAAAGGGGGTCAACCTGCCGGAAGGTGACGAGCCAGGCCCGTGTGCCGTGAAAGCGCACGCCGTAGATCTGCTCGCCCGGCTGGCCGAGCGCGGCGGGTCGTCGGGCGTTCGGCAGGGTCGCTACGGTCATCAATCGGCCGGTGCCAGCAGCATCTTCACGCAGTACGGTCAAGGTAGCTGGCGACGGGGCGTGGAGGCCGTCTGAAGCGTCGGCGAGGCGCGACCAACCGGTGCTCCCCGTGAAGGTCAGCACCCGGAGGTCACCCTCATGCTCGCTCATTCGATAGGCTGCTCGCTCGGGGTCCCACCCGAGATGTCCGGCGATTTCGCCCGAGCCGCGATAACGGATCTGCCCGCCCTCGATCGCGAACTTGTGCAAGTCGGTGCGTGCCTGCGCGCTGTATTCGATCCGGCCAGCGATCGTTTGAGTCATATAGCGCGACGTCGCCAGATAGAGACTGGTCGGCGACATGTAGAGCGCTTCTGTTCCACCGACGAAGCAGCGGCCGGTCGGTTGGCTTGACCCGCTGGCCATGTCGAAGGCGAGCAGCACAGTGATCTGGAGTTCGAGCGACTGATTGCCAGTCTGCAGGTGGCAGTCGGTTTCATCGAGTACCGGCCTGGCGGGCGCCCCGTCCACGCTGAGACCTGGGATGATCTCCTGGAAGGTGAGCCGCGCGATTGCGGCCGCTCTTTCTTCTGCCGTCGCCAAACCCGCCAGACGCTCGACCTCCAGGCGAGGGCTGTGCCGGAGCGCCAAATAAAGGTACTGTCCAATGCTGCGTGCACCGACCAGATGACCGTCGATCACCAGGCGCTGTTCGAGGCTCAGTTGCGTGTCGGCGGTCCGGACCCACTGCAGTGTGGTCTTTGGCGCGGTGTAGACGATCATCGCAGGCAAGGCGCAGGTCGCATTGGGCGGGCAATCCGGGGCGAACCAGGTGTTGGACTCGCCGAGCAATGCCAGTCGGCCGTGATCGGGCGCGAGGAGCAGGCCGCGCATCGAGGTGTAGGTCTTCGAGTCGGCTTTGAGTTCCAGAGTGACCGGTTGAGCAGGGCGGCCATCGGGCTGGAGCTCGAAACGTTGCAGCTGGTCGGGCAGAGCCAACCCGGTCTGCCAGCTCGCGCGGCGCAAGGCGTAGATTGTGCGGCCGTCAGTCTTGAGGAGATCGTCCTCATCAACGCCAAGTTCCTGAACGGTCGTACCGGTCGCACTCGATGAGATCTGGGCATCGACCGGCTGAGTCGCGGCGGTCGCGAGCGCGATCGGCACCTCGACGCCGGATAAGTCTTGATTGACCTTGGAGGACGAGGCCCAGAACGACTCCGCTCGTCGCTGCACCAGCGTTTTGACATGCTCGACGACCTCGCCAGGCCGGGCGGGCGTCAGCGCAGCGGCGATCGGCGTGTCGCTACCCCCGGCAGGCTCGCTGCCCGGCTGACCTCCGCAGCCAGCGATCAGGAGCAGTGCGCTGACAAAGAGGGTCATCCACTTCACAGGTTCGGGTGGTGAGCGCCTCAATCGGCGACCCGCAAAGCAATCGTCTCGGCTCATGCCGCCGGGCAAAGCCTTCACCGTTCACTGCGCCTCTAGCCCGACCTTCTTCACCAGATCGGCGTAGCGCTCGAGCTCGCTACGGAAGGCCGCCTGCGCCTGCTCGGGCGTGCTGATCGCGATCAAATTGCCCTGCTTGCCCATCGTCTCCTTGACCGAGGGATCGTCAAAGGCTGCAGTGACCGCCGCGTGCACTTTGCTGACGAGTGCGGGACTCATGCCCTTGGGTCCCAGGACGGCAAACCAGGCGCGCATGTCATAGCCGGTGAGGCCTTGCTCGATAAAGGTGGAGACCTCGGGGAGCGCAGGCGTGCGCGAGCCCCCGCACATCCCGATCGCACGAACCGCGCCGTTACGGATGTGCTGCAGGATGCTGGGCAGCGCCAGCACGCCGAAGTCGATATGTCCGCCCAGCAGGTCGGTGACCATCGGGCCGACGCCCTTGTAGGGGATGTGGCGTGCGCGGGTTGCACTGACATCGAGAAACATCTCGGCAGCGAGATGGAGAATCGTCCCGCTGCCGCCCGAGCCGAAATTGAACTCGCCCGGTCGGGTCTTGAGCTCAGCAATGAATTCTCGGCTGTTGGTCGCCTTCATGCGCTGTGAATTCGCGACCAGCACCATCGGGGTCTCGCCGATGATCGCAATCGGGGTGAAGTCGCCCGGCATTTCGAAGGGCAGGCTCTTGATCACACTCGGAAAGATCACCACGTTGTTCGATACGACGGAGAGCGTGAAGCCGTCAGGCGGGTTCTTGGCGAGCGCCTGCAGGCCGGTCACCCCGCTCGCGCCCGCCTGGTTCTCGACAATGACGTTGGCCCCCAGAGCCTTGCCCAGGGCGGGAGCGGCCGCCCGCGTGATTGCATCCACGCCCGAGCCGGTGGCGTTGGGCAGGATGAAGCGGATCGGTCGATCGGCTTGCGCAAAGGCGGGTCCGGCAAGACCGGCGAGCGGCAGCTGGATGAGTGCCGTGAGGGTTTGGCGGCGCGAGGGGTTCAAGCTCATGGAGGGTCTCCTGTCGCGATGGGATTGTTTCCATGGTAATACTTCGCGCAACCGGCACCCAGCTATCCCCACCGTGGACAGGATTGATGCCAGCCTTGAAGACGCTCTACCTGAGCCAGGATCCCTCCCTCATCACTGAGCAACTGTCCGGCCGCCGACTGACGCTGGCCGAGGCCGGCCCTTTGCGCGATGACCTTTCGACGGACGAGATCACGCCGCTCGCGATCATGGGCTATTACGATCATCGGTTGGGCGACTTCGCCCATACGGGTCTGCGCTGCGCCGGGGTTGCGCCGATGGGGCGGGGAGCCTTGAGGGCGTCCGGTGTGCAAGTATTGGTGGCCGGGACCCGCTACGGGAAGGGCTCATCGCGCGAGCACAGCCCGACGGCCGAGCGGATGGCGGGTATCCGGCTGATCTTCGCCCGCAGCTTTGAACGGATCTATCGCCAGAACGCCGACAACATCGGCCTGTGGACGTCGACCCGTTTCGATCTGCTCGCCCGCATCGAGCGCGGTGAGTGCTCGTCGATCGAGGCGCTCTTCCCCGATCTGATCGCAGAGCGCGAAGGGCTGGGTGCGAGCATCCTGGCGGCGGGCGGACTGCTGCGCTGGGGGCAGACCCACCTGCAGCCGAGGCCGGCCAGCCACGCGTCCGTGGCGGTGCTGCGGTCCGAGCGTCCACAGACCCTTGCGGAGAAGATCCTGTTCCGCCATCTGATGGGGGCGGCGGCCACGCCGGTCTCGCCCTCGGTCGGCGAGGGCGTCTTCGTCCGTGCCGACTGGCGTTTTATTCACGAGTACTACACGGGCATGGCCGACACGCTCCTCAAGGGCACGCTGGGCGATGACTATCGGATCGTCGAACCCCACTCAGTGGTCGTCTTCGAGGACCACACCGCTGATGTCGAGCGCAGTCCAGCGCACCAGCGGGGCGGATTGATTGCCGTGGTGCGCGACATGGTCCAGGCGCAGCGCGACTTTGTCACCCGTCATGGCTTGCGCTTTTACAGGACCCTGACGCCGGCTGAGGCCACCCAGGACGACGGGTCGAACATGGCCGGGATCTCGCATGCGATGATGACCGAGCACCACGCGCTCCCCGGTCAGCTGGTCGCGGGGACCGATTCACACACGCCGCACAGCGGTGCGCTGGGTTGCCTTGCCTTTGGCGTTGGAACGACCGATATGGCCAACGCCTTCGTGACCGGCGCCGTGCGGATTTTCGTGCCCGAGGTGTTTCGGATCGTCCTCGAGGGTGCGCTGGCAGCCGGTGTAACCGCGAAGGATCTGGTGCTTCATCTGCTCGCTCTGACGGAGATCCGCTCGGGCGCGGCGATCGGCCGGGTGTTTGAATTCGCCGGCCCGGTGGTCCGGGCGCTCTCGATCGATGAGCGTGCAACCCTCACGAACATGACCGCCGAAATGGGCGGGCTCACCGGGATTGTCGAGCCCGACGAACGCACGGTCGAATTCCTGCGCGACCGCCGGGGCGTCGATGTGCAGCTCGAACCCTGGATGCGGTCCGATCCCGAAGCCACCCCCACCTACCAACTGCGGATCGACTGCAGCTCGCTCACGCCGATGGTTGCAAGGCCCGGCGATCCCGGGCAGGCAGTGCCGCTTGCGTCGCTCACCGACCGTCCGGTCATCGATATCGCCTATGGCGGCTCTTGCACGGCCGGCAAACGCGAGGACTTCGACCTCTACCACCAGGTGCTCGATTGGGCGCGTCAGCGCGGATTGCGGGTGTCCGAGGGCGTTCGGCTCTACCTGCAGTGCGGGACGACCGCGGTGCGTGACTACTGCCGGTCCAGGGGATATCTCGAGACCTTTCACGCGGTCGGTGCCGAGCTGCTGCAGCCCTCGTGCGGGGCCTGTGCCAATTGCGGGCCCGGCTCGTCGGAGCGCCCGGAGCAGGTCACGATCAGCGCGATCAACCGCAACTTTCCCGGTCGGTCGGGCCCCGGTCAGGTCTGGCTCGCGAGCCCGCCGACCGTCGCGGCGAGCGCGATTGCCGGTCGGATCGTTTCATTTGAGGAATTGCAGCGCTCGATCGGTTGAGCGTTCCGTGGTTCAATGCGGTGCGCGAAAGACCGCCACAGCAAGGTTCCCACTTTCATCCGCCCCCGACATGACTGTTCACTCGACACCCATGGGCGAGCGCCTCGTCCGCTCGCTACCCGAGGATCACGCCCAGGCTCGGCTGGTGGGCCGGCTCTGGCGACCCGGTCGCGGCGCCGTGCCGTGCACGCTCGAGCAGGGTCGACTGCTGGATCTGAGCCCGCTGGCACCGACCGTCAGCCAGGTCCTCGAGCTTGACGAACCGGTGAGCCGAATCGCCCAGGCGATGGCGGCCGGTTCTCTGCCGGTGCTCGCCGAGCTCGATGAAGTCCTCGCCAACAGCGACGAGGACCAGCGCAACTCGGCAGCGGCCTGGCTCCTCGCTCCTTGCGATTTGCAGGTCATCAAGGCGAGCGGGGTTACCTTCGTGGCCAGCATGCTCGAGCGCGTGATCGAGGAGCAGGCGCGCGGCGACCCGGCGCGAGCCGATGGCATCCGTCGCGAATTGGCGACGATCGTCGGTCAGGATCTCGCTGCGGTGGTGCCCGGCTCCGAGGCGGCGGCCGAGGTCAAGCGGGTGCTGCTTGCGCGCGGTGCCTGGTCGCAGTATCTCGAGGTCGGGATCGGCCCCGACGCCGAGGTCTTCACCAAGGCGCCGGTGCTGTCGGCGGTGGGAAGC
>CAZAVT010000239.1:0-4305 GCA_964488395.1 uncultured Burkholderiaceae bacterium
CTACCGTCTGATTCTGGAGACAGGGTGAGTCGCCGCGCCCACCGCCTAACAGCTGGCCTCATTGCGGCCGGTCATCGATTTCTCCCTTTCGCCGACGCCGCGTCCGACGGGATGCCGCTGTCGCGCCTCCTGCGCCTGTCGCTGTTCCAAATCTCAGTGGGCATGTCGATGGTGCTCCTGGTCGGAACGCTCAACCGGGTGATGATCGTCGAGCTCGGCGTGTCCGCATCGCTGGTCGCGATCATGTTCGCCCTGCCCATGCTGGCAGCCCCCTTCCGCGCGCTGATCGGCTTTCGGTCCGACAACCACCGATCCGAGCTCGGCTGGCGCCGAGTGCCCTACATCTGGATGGGCACACTGCTGCAGTTCGGTGGTTTTGCGATCATGCCGTTCGCGCTGCTGGTGCTCGCAGGCGCCGGTCAGTCCGCCGATCTGCCGGCCTGGGTCGGTCAGTTGGCCGCCGGCCTTGCCTTCCTTCTGGTCGGGATCGGGCTGCATGTCACTCAGACCGTCGGCCTCGCACTCGCAACCGATCAGTCACCCGTCGAGCGTCAACCCAGCGTGGTGGGCTTGATGTACGTGATGCTGCTCCTGGGCATGATGGGCAGCGCCTTTGTCTTCGGCGAACTGCTCACCGATTTCTCACCGGGGCGTCTGGTCCAGGTGATCCAGGGCGCGGCGATCGCCACGCTCATCCTCAACACCGTGGCGATCTGGAAGCAAGAGGCTCGCAGCGCCTCGCGCAAGCCCGGCCCGCATCATGAGGACCCGTCCTTTGCCGCCGCATGGGGCCTGTTCAGCGCCAACCCTCTGGCACTGCGGCGCCTCTGGGTGATCGGTCTGGGGACGATGGCCTTTACCATGGAAGACGTCCTGATCGAACCCTATGGCGGCGAGATCCTGGGTTTGAGCGTGGGCGCCACCACCTCGCTCACAGCGACGCTCGCGCTGGGTGGACTGGCCGGGTTTGGTGCAGCGTCGTGGGTGCTCAACCGGAATGCTGACCCCTTTCGTGTTGCAGGGCTCGGCGCCTTCCTGGGCCTGCCGGCCTTCGCACTGGTGATTGCGGCGGGCCTCAGCGACGCGCCAGCGCTGTTTCCCGTTGGCGTGTTCCTGATCGGATTGGGCGCGGGACTCTTCGGCCATGGCACCCTGACCGCCACGATGCGAAGCGCACCGCGGGACCAGATCGGACTCGCGCTGGGCGCCTGGGGCGCCGTGCAGGCGAGCGCGACCGGGATCGCGATCGCGGCTGGCGGTTTGCTGCGTGACCTGGTTCATCACTTCAGTGGCGCACTGGCGGGCTATCTGACGGTCTACACGGTCGAGACGGTGATGCTTGGCGCGACCCTGTTGCTGATGCTGCCGCTCATCGGTCGGCGAGCGCAGGACGGCCAGACCCGAACTGCAGTCCGGGGTTAATTGCGGATTGGTCCTGGGGGCGATGGCACAATCCTGCCGTTGTTTCCCTCCTCCACCCATCGGAGCGTCCAAGTGGAAAAAGAAACCCTCGCCATCATCGCATTCCTCGTCTTTTGCGGGTTCATCATTGCCAATTGGATGAACCGTCCCAAGAAGTAAGCGTCTGCGCGCGTCTCCAGCGCGTCTTGCATCTGTCGCTTCCGCCGTCCCGTTGCGAGAGGGGTGTTGAATGGCCGACTCTGAGCTGTTTCCGGGGTTCGCCCGCTCGCTGATCCGGGTTGACGACCAGATCGACATTTGTGTTCGAACCGGGGGAAGCGGGCCACCCCTGTTGATGCTCCATGGGCACCCCCAGACCCACGCGATGTGGCACCGGGTCGCCCCGGCTCTGTCTCATCATTTCCGCCTGGTCCTCGCCGATTTGAGGGGCTACGGCGACTCGTCCAAACCGGCTGGGCTCGCTGACCACGGGAACTACAGCCGCCGCACCATGGCGCGCGACCTGGTTCAGGTGATGGAACGGCTCGGTCATCCGCGTTTTTCGATCCTGGCCCACGACCGGGGCGCCCGCGTGGCGCACCGACTCGCACTGGACCATCCCGAACGGCTCGACCGGATCGTGCTGTTGGACATCGCACCCACTTTGGCCATGTACCGGCAGACCGGCGAGGCCTTCGCCCGAGCCTATTGGCACTGGTTCTTTCTGATCCAGCCGGCCCCGATGCCGGAGCGGCTGATCGAAGCCGACCCCGCGGCTTACGTGCGAGAGAAGATGAACCGAAAGCCCGCCGGGCTGAGCATTTTCGACCCTCGGGCCCTGGCGGAGTACATTCGCTGCGCCTCACTCCCAGGCGCCGCTCACGGGGTCTGTGAAGACTACCGGGCGAGCGCGAGCATCGATCTGCAGCACGACGAAGCGAGCCTCGCCGCTGGCGAGCGCATCCAATCACCTCTGCTCGTTCTTTGGGGTGCGCATGGCGCGATCGAGCGATGCTTCAAGCCACTCGAATGCTGGGCGCAGGTCGCCAACGACCTGCGCGGTGAGGCCTTGCCCTGCGGTCACTATGTGGCCGAAGAAGCGCCCCAGGCCATGCTCGACAAGGTGCTGCCCTTTCTGCTGAAGCAGCCAGGGGATCGTCCGCCACCCGTCTTGCCAAGATGACGACGATCATCCCGCCGCAGCCGCTGGCGGCACCTGCACCTGACCAGGGTTACGCGCTCACGCAGCTTGCCGCGCTGCGTGACTTCGTGACCACGGCGGTGCCGATCACCGAACTCGCACCGACGATCCGCGACAAGGCCGCCATGATGCTGCTCGATACGCTGGGCTGCATCCTCGCGGGTCGACAGGCGACGCTGGTACGACAGACTGAGGCGGCCTACGCCGCCCATGATCAGGGGCCGTTCCATTTTCCAGGAGGACCGGCCCTTGCGCTGCAGCCTGCAGCGGCGATCGCGGCCATGGCCAGCGCCTGGGATGAGGCCTGCGAGGGTCTGCCCTATGCGCACGGCCGCCCTGGACTCGCCCTGGTTGGCGCCCTGCTCCCGCTGGCTGTGATCCGACACGCGGCCGTCAGTGAGCTGCTCGACGCGATCCGTTTCGGGTACGAGGTGGGCGCCCGCGCCGGCGGTTGGCTGCGCATCCGCCCTGGCATGCACGTGGACGGCAATTGGCCCGCCATCGGAGTCGCCGC
Source organism: uncultured Burkholderiaceae bacterium (assembly GCA_964488395.1). Taxonomy (GTDB): domain Bacteria; phylum Pseudomonadota; class Gammaproteobacteria; order Burkholderiales; family Burkholderiaceae_E; genus SYIM01. Next base: position 3,117 of record CAZAVT010000239.1, read on the forward strand.
AGGCGTTGCGCGGCTGCTGGGCGAACCGGCAAGCCGGATCTGGCAAGCGATCAACATCGCAGCCTGTCAGTTGCCGACCAGCCTCTACGCGCCCATTCGAACCGGCGACATGGCTCGAAACACCTACCTGTCCCACTGCGCCCATCTGGGGCTGCTCGCCGCCTTCAGTGCCTCAGGTGGCATCACGGCTCCCGACGATGTCCTGGTCCAGTATGCCACCGCACATGCCAGCCCGGTCAGCACGCCAGTGCCGCCACCCGATCACCCTTTTCTGCTCGACGCCTACTTCAAGCCATATGCCTGCGTTCGGCACGCGCACTACGGACTCGAGGCGGCCATGCGGCTGCGCGATTCGATGGAGGGCGATGTTGCAGGCGTTCGTTCGATCGCCCTGGAAGTCTACGAAGAGGCGGCGACCTACGCGGGCAATCGAGCCCCCACGGCTGCACTGACCGGTCAATTCAGCCTGTCGCTGGCGGTTGCCGCTGGACTGCGCTTCGGCGAGATGGGCCCAGAGTTTTACCAACCCGAGCGCTTCGAAGACCCGCAACTTCGCGCTCTCGAACATCTGGTCAAGATCTCGACCCGTAGCGATTGGGGCCATGGTCAGCGAGCGGCGATCCTCACCGTGGTCCATCGTGGCAAAACGCTGGTTGAACGGGTGGATTCCGTCGCTGGTGGCCCCGAGCGCCCGCTGAGTCGGGCCTTTCTTGTTGACAAGTTCATTCGTTATTCAAGCCCTTCCTGCGGCCTCGATCGGGCAGAGGCCTTCGCGATCCGGCTGCTGGACGGGCCCCACACACAAGACTTTGCCAACCTCTGGACCGGACTCGAGACGGCCTGAACCAGCGCCATCCCACCGAATCACTGAATAGAGCCCGCACGCCATGAACCGATCGCTGCCCCGCCCGGGCGCTCGACAACGTGTCCCCACAGCCGCCGCCTGGCTGGGAGCCCTGGGCTTGATTCCCTTCGTGACGCTGGCTGTCGCCTGCGTCAGCGGTCAGCCTCAACTGCCCTTCGACCGCCTTCCCGCGTTGATCGGCTACGGCGCAGTCATCCTATCCTTCCTGGGCGGGGTGCATTGGGGCATTGCGCTATCGCCGGATGCGTACCGGCTGGGCGCCGGAAACATCGACCGCCTGCGCCTTGCGATCGGCATCATGCCCGCTTTGTTCGCCTGGGGCGC
>CAZAVT010000239.1:4345-5751 GCA_964488395.1 uncultured Burkholderiaceae bacterium
AACCCCGCCCCGAACCCAACCCGGTGCCAGGCAATGACGCGAATCGTCCCAAACACCGCAGCTGACACGCAGCAGGACCTGGGATGGATGCAGCTCGCCTTTCAACTGTCGCTCGAGGCCTTCGATCGCGGCGACTGGCCGACCGGTGCGGTCCTGGTCAAGGATGGACGCCTGCTCGGCACAGGGCAAAACCGCCAGGTCACCCAAGGCAGCTTCCTGATTCATGCCGAGACGGACGCGATCGCGGCCGCCCATCGCGCGTTGGGGCCGCAAGCCTGCGACCAGGCGACGCTCTACTGCACCATGGAGCCCTGTCCGATGTGCGCGGGAGCCCTCAAGATCGCGGGCATCGCGCGCATCGTGCTTTCGCTGCGGCACGCGACACTGCGGCGCAGTGATCTCGGCGACTACTGCCTCGAGCATTTTTTCGCACTCACGGGTTGGCGGCCACAGCTCGAGAGCGGGCTGCTTGAAACGGAATACCTGCAGCTGCGTCAGCGCTGGGGACAGGATCCCGTGCGACTCAATGGAAAACCGGCCGCTTGAGCCGGGCGGCCCGGTTGCCCGAGACGATGGACAGGCGCAGCAAGTCACCGCCGCGCGCCACGGTGATCGGGACCGTCACCCCTGCAGGCCCGATACGCCAGACGGCGCGAAACATCGAGGCGAGCGAACGGACCCTCTCGCCAGCGACTTCGAGGATGAGATCGTCGGGCTGCACGCCGGCGCGCTCGGCCGGACCCTGGTCAGCCACCGAACCGACCATCAAACCCGCCTGGGTTTCGCCGGCATACAGTCCGAGCCACGGACGCGGGGGCTGCCCCGATTCGCCCATGGTCAGGAGATTGTCGAGAATCGGATCGAGCAGGTCGATCGGCACAAACAGGTTGCCCTGTTCATCCTCGCCCTCGCGCACCTCCTGCGTGAGCAACGATCCGATACCCACCAGGCGCCCGCGCTCGTCGACCAGGGCCGCCCCGCTCCACTCCGGATGGGCCGGACGCGTGAATAAAGCCTCTTCGAGCAGATACTCCCAATAACCCGCGAATTCGCGCTTATCAGCGATCCGCGCGCTCAGTGCATGAGGCCACCCGCCATGGCTGAGCACGTAGACACGGTCGCCGCTCGAGAGGTCGCACGCGAGCCCACGCTCGAGCGGTGCAATATCGAGCGGCGCCAATGCGCGAACCAGACCGAAGCCAGTCGCCTGATCATAGGCCAGGGGATAGGCAGGAACGACCTGGCCAGCACGACTGGTGAGCCAAACAGTGCTCGCCTCGGTGATCAGATACCCAATCGTCAGCGCGAGCCCGGCCTTGATCAGCACGGCGTTGCCGCCACGTTCGGTGCCCAGGGTGGACGCGGTGAAGGCATCGCCTGGAACCTCTGTGCGAATCTGCAGGACA
>CAZAVT010000240.1:0-971 GCA_964488395.1 uncultured Burkholderiaceae bacterium
ATCACCAAGCTCGACCTGGTCAACAACCGCCTGGTTCCCAATGCGATGGAGCCACGCGCCGCGCTGGCTCAGTACAACCGCGCTTCGGACGAATTCACCCTGTGGGTCGCCAACCAAAACCCGCATGTCGAGCGCTTGCTGATGACCGCTTTCGTGATGGGCTTGCCCGAGCACAAAGTGCGGGTCATCGCGCCCGATGTGGGGGGCGGCTTCGGCTCCAAGATCTACCTTTACGCTGAGGATGTTTGTCTCACCTGGGCCTCGCGCAAGATTAACCGCCCGGTCAAGTGGACCTGCGAACGTTCTGAAGCCTTTCTCTGTGATGCGCATGGTCGTGATCACGTGTCGCACGCCGAGCTGGCGATGGACAAGGACGGGCAGTTCCTGGCGCTCCGAGTGCATACCGACGCCAACCTCGGCGCCTACCTCTCGACCTTTGCCAGTTGCGTGCCGACGATCCTGTATGCCACGCTACTCGCCGGCCAGTACAAGACGCCGCAGATCTATGCCGAAGTCCATGCCTGGTTCAGCAATACCGCGCCGGTGGACGCCTATCGGGGTGCGGGCCGCCCAGAAGCGACCTATCTGCTCGAGCGGATCGTGAGCCGCGCGGCCTGGGAAATGGGTCTGTCGCAGGACGAGATCCGCCGCCGCAATTTCATCACCACCTTTCCCTACCAGACGCCGGTCGCCCTGCAGTACGACATCGGCGACTATCCCGCGTGTCTGAAGCAGGCCAATGAGCTCGGTGACGTGGCTGGTTTTGCTGCGCGCCGGGCTGCCTCGGAGGCTAAGGGGCTGCGCCGTGGGATCGGTTACTCCAGCTATATCGAGGCCTGCGGGATCGCGCCGTCCAACATCGCGGGTGCGCTGGGTGCGCGTGCCGGCCTGTTCGAGTGCGGTGAGGTGCGGGTCCACCCCACTGGCACAGTGACCGTGTTTACCGGGTCGCACAGCCACGGGCAGGGCCA
>CAZAVT010000240.1:1036-5750 GCA_964488395.1 uncultured Burkholderiaceae bacterium
CGTCGTACACGGGGACACCGGCCGCGTGCCCTTCGGTATGGGCACCTACGGGTCGCGTTCGATTTCCGTCGGCGGCGCCGCCATCATGAAGGCTCTCGACAAGATCGAGGCCAAGGCGAAAAAGATCGCGGCGCACCTGCTCGAAGCAAGCGATGCCGACATCGACTTCGCCCATGGCGAGTTCACCGTGCGTGGGACCGATCGCAAGATCCCGTTCGCACAGGTCGCGCTCACTGCGTACGTGCCGCACAACTACCCGCTCGACAAACTCGAGCCGGGACTCAATGAGACGGCGTTCTACGATCCGACCAATTTCACCTTCCCCGCGGGTACCTATATTTGCGAAGTCGAGGTCGACCCAGCCACCGGCGAAGTACGCGTGGACCGGTTCACCGCAGTGGATGACTTCGGCACGATCATCAATCCGCTGATCGTCGAGGGGCAAGTGCACGGCGGGCTTGCCCAGGGGATTGGTCAGGCGCTTCTCGAGAATTGTGTTTATGACCGGGAGACAGGCCAGTTGCTGACGGGTTCCTTCCAGGACTACGCCATGCCGCGTGCCGACGATTTCCCGGAATTCCGTATCGGTCATGTCTGCACGCCCTGCACCATCAATCCGCTCGGCACCAAGGGCTGCGGTGAGGCGGGTGCGATCGGTTCGCCGCCGGCGGTCATCAATGCAGTCCTGGATGCGCTGGCCCCCTTAGGAGTCCGCGACTTCGACATGCCGGCCACGCCCAACCGCGTCTGGCAGGCGATCCAGGCTGCCCGCAAGGCCTGAGTACCGACAGAGGAGCCGAATCTATGTACGCATTCAACTATCAACGGCCCAATGATCTTGCGGGTGTCGAGCGCGCGCTCGCGGGTGGGGCTCAGGCGCTGGCCGGCGGTCAAACCCTGATCGCTTCGCTCAAGCTGCGTCTTGCCCAGCCCGAGGCAGTGGTCGATCTTGGCGCAATCAGCGAGCTGCGGGGCATCTGCCGGGACGGCGATGCCCTGGTCATCGGTGCGATGACTCGCCATGCCGACGTGGCTTCCAGTGCCGAGGTGATGGCGCTGATCCCCGCGCTCGCCCGGCTGGCGGGTGGTATCGGCGACCAGCAAGTTCGCGCGATGGGCACCCTCGGCGGCTCGCTTGCCAACAACGACCCTGCCGCCTGTTACCCGAGCGCCGTCCTGGCGCTCGGTGCAACGATCCGGACCAACCGCCGCCGTATCGCTGCCGACGATTTCTTCAAGGGGATCTACAGCACGGCGCTGGAGCCGGGCGAATTGATCACCGCGGTGTCGTTCCCGATTCCTCGCCGGGCGGCCTACGCCAAGTTCCTCCAGCGAGCCTCGCGCTTTGCGCTGATCGGCGTGTTCGTCGCCGACACCGGCAAGGGCGTGCGGGTCGCGGTGACCGGAGGCGGCAACGGGGTGTTCCGCCATGCTGGGCTTGAGGCCGCGCTCACGGCTAGCTTCAGTCCTGAAGCAGTCGAAAAGGTTGTCATTGATGCGTCCCAGCTGGGTAAGGATCTGCATGCCTCGGCCGAGTATCGCGCCCAGCTGATCCGGGTGCAGACCCAACGGGCCGTGCAGCAGGCCCATGGTTGAACCCGGCGCGCGTTTCGATTCAGTCGACCAGCTCACCGACGCCCTGCGGGGCGTCGGCTACTTTGCGCCGCGGCCACTCGCCACTGCGGTGCTGCTCGCGCTCAGACTCGAGCGGCCCTTGCTCCTCGAGGGCGAGCCCGGTGTGGGCAAGACCGAACTCGCGAAGGCGTTGTCGCGAGTGCTGGGTCGGCCGCTCTTTCGTCTGCAGTGCTACGACGGGATGGAGCAGCGCGAGGCGCTCTATGAATGGAATCACGCCGCTCAGCTTCTTCACATGCGCGCGGCGCAGGACCGGGTCAGCCCGGAGGCGCTCGAGCGCGAGATTTACCAGCCGAGATTCCTGAATCGAAGGCCCCTCCTTCAGGCCTTGGAGGCGCCGGCACCCGGTGCGGTGCTCCTGATCGATGAGGTTGATCGGGCCGATGAGCCCTTCGAGGCTTTCCTGCTCGAGTACCTGGGTGAGTATCAGGTGAGCATTCCCGAGCTCGGCACCATCGTTGCGCATGACAAGCCGGTGACGATCCTCACCAGCAACCGGACCCGCGACCTGAATGATGCGGTGAAGCGACGCTGCCTGTATCAGTGGCTCGACTATCCTGATCGTGATCGTGAGCTCGCGATCATTCGCAGCCAGGTTCCACAGGCCGGGGCTGCGCTCTCAGCTCAGGTCGCGGAATTCGTCGGACGTTTGCGTTCGCAGCCCTTTGCCGATGCATTTCAGCGGGCCCCTGCGATCGCCGAGGCGGTCGAGTGGGCCAAGGCGCTCGTCGCGCTCGATACGCTCCAGCTCGATCCAGAGATTGTCCAGAATACGGCGGGCGTGCTGTTCAAGCAGCGCGACGATGTCGCGGCGCTCGAGCCGCTGATCGCGCAGCTACTGGATCCTGCGCAGGCGGCTGCCTGAGCGGGATCACCGCATGCTGCTTGGCGATGCACGCACCGGTAAGCTGCCGGATCATGTCGCTGGCTTCGGTCGAGCGTTGCGGCGGGCAGGCGTGCCAGCCGATAGCAGCCGCATCGTGCTGGCTCTCGAAGCGATCTCGATTGTCGGCGTAGGCGAACGCGACGACCTGAAGAGCGCCCTACGGGCGGTGCTGGTCAGTCGCGAGCAGGATCTTCAGGTATTCGACGAACTCTTCGAGGCTTGGTTTCGCGATCCCGAAGTCGCCCAGCAATTGCTCGCGCAGATGTTGCCCAAGGCGCCCGCCTCAGACGCGCCGAAGCGGAAGGCTCGGGTCCAGGAGGCGCTCACCCCCCGAGCTCCCCGCGCCGATGTCTCACCTCGCGAGGAAGAGCTCAAACTCGATGCCGCGATGAGCGCGAGCGATGTGAGGCGCCTGCACCGGGCCGACTTCGCAGCCATGAGTGCCAGCGAATACCGTCTCGTCGAACGCATGGTTCAGGACATCGCCCTCAAACTGCCGACGGTTCCTTCGCGCCGGACTCGTGTTGGTGAACGCGGCGACACCGTGCACTGGGCTCGTACCATTCGTCAGGCGCTTCGGCAGGACGGTGAGATGTTGAGGATATTCGGGCGTGAGCGTCGCGAAGAGCCTCTACCGATCCTCATCCTGGTTGATGTTTCGGGCTCGATGGAGCGGTATGCGCGGCTGATGCTCGCCTTTTTGCATCGTGCAACCCGCAGCCGGAGACGAGCCGTCTTTGCCTTCGGAACCCGGCTGACCGATCTCGGGCCAGCCTTTCGTCAGGCCGATCCTGATCGGATGCTCTCCGAGGTGACACGAGCCATCGATGACTATGCGGGCGGTACACGGATCGGCGACTCGCTTGCCAGCCTGCGGCGAGACCATGCGCGGTCCCTGGTCGGGCGTCGTTCGGTGGTGCTGCTGATCAGTGATGGACTCGATACGGGTGACAGTGGAGTGCTTGAGCGCGAGGTTCAGTGGCTCAAGCGACGCTGCCGCAGCCTTCTATGGCTCAATCCGCTCCTGCGGTTCGATGGTTATGCACCGCTCGCTTCGGGGGCTCGGGTGCTTCATCGACACGCTGACGCCATGTTGGCGGTGCATAATCTGAGCCGACTCGAGCAATTGGCCGCAGCGATCGCGCGGCTGGTTGCACAGCAATGAACATCTCGGAGGCAGCACGATGGAAATGCAGGGACAGCGGCGTTTGCCGGTCGCTCAGCCACTGGTCTGGGCCGCGCTCAACGATCCGGACGTGCTGAAGGCCTGCGTACCGGGCTGCGAGCGATTCGAGGTTGACGCGGAGGGGAGTTATTCGGTGGTCACCGCGCTCAAGATCGGCCCCGTGTCGGCGCGATTCACGGGCAAGGTTCGACTGAGCGACGTGCTTGCACCGGACTCCTACACCCTGGGCTTTGAGGGTCAGGGTGGAGTAGCGGGCTTTGGCAAGGGCACCTCGTCGGTAAAGCTCACCCCGGTCGAGGGAGGTGCTTGCGAGCTTCACTACACCGTGAGCGCAACGGTCGGCGGCAAGATTGCTCAATTGGGACAGCGCCTCATTGACGGCGTGGCCCGTTCGCTCGCCGATGATTTTTTCAAGCGCTTCGAGGCCGAGTTGGTGCGCCGCAACCCGGCTCCTGCAGCCGAGCCTGTCGTTGAGCAGCCGCCCTCGGGCGGGGCGCCTTCGGACGCCCTTGAGACGCCGACGCCTGCCGAGCGGGCCAGCCGCTCTGGCCCCCTGTCGGGCACGGCGCTCTGGATCGCCGGCGGGGCGGTTGTCGCACTGCTCGTCTGGTTCTTGGCGCGCTGATCGCACTGCAAGCGCTTTCGGGAGATACCGATGGTCAGTCGGCTGCGAGCGGGCGAGCCCGCCGATTCTTCTCGGGCCGGTTGGCTTCATCCGTCGGCGCAGGCTGTCCAATCGCAGATCGAGTCGCTGCTGCGCGCCTGGGGCATGAGTGAACGCCAATCGTCGATCAGCGCCGCAGTCATGACCGATACCGATCTCTCGGGGGTTGACTCCCATGGCATTTCGATGCTGATGGATTACGACCGCTCCCGGCGCGCGGGCAAGCTGAACCTGACGGCCGAACCCCGTTTGCTGCGCGACCGCGGCCTGGGCGCGCTGATCGATGCCGATGCCGGGCTGGGTCATGCCGCAGCCGTCATGGGCATGGAACTCGCGATCGAGC
>CAZAVT010000241.1:0-3674 GCA_964488395.1 uncultured Burkholderiaceae bacterium
GTGCTGTCGTCGGGGCTCTTTGGCACCATGTCCGGTAGCGGTGTGTCGAACGTACTCACCACGGGTTCGTTCACGATCCCGATGATGGTGCGGGTGGGTTACAAGCCCGCCTTCGCGGGAGGCGTCGAGGCCAGCGCGGCTGTCGGCGGCGCGATCATGCCCCCGGTGATGGGGGCGGTTGCCTTCATGATGGCTGAATTCATGGGAGTGAGCTACGTCGAGGTCGCGATCGCAGCCGCGATTCCGGCCATCCTTTATTACCTCGCCATTTTCTTCACGGTGCATTTCGAAGCGTCGAAACTCCGGCTGATGGGGCTTCCAGCCGATCTGCTGCCCAGGCCCTGGCCGTTGCTGCGCCGCGAGGGCTACCTGCTGCTGCCGCTCGTGACCATCGTGGCACTGATCCTTGCGGGATATTCGGTGGTGCTGGTGGTTGTCTGGTCGATTCTCACGACGGTGTTGATTTCCTATCGGAGCCTAGGCACTGCGGTATCTCCGCACCGATTCTCGAGCGCCTTGGTCGCGACCGGCCAACTGACCGGGCCCCTGACAGCGACCTGCGCGATCGCAGGCGTATTGATTGGCAGCATGGGAGCCACCGGCGTGGGTTTCCAGATCGCTCAAGGGGTGGTCGCGCTCTCAGGTCAGACCTTACTGGGGATGCTGATCGTGACGGCACTGCTGGCGCTCGTTCTCGGAACGGGGCTTACCGCTTCAGCCGTTTACATCACCATGGTGGCGACCGTGATCCCGATCCTCAAGAGCGCCGGTGTCTCGGACATGGCGGCGCATATGTTCGCGTTTTACTATGGCGTGATCTCGGACATCACACCTCCCACAGCGCTTGCCGCGGTGACCGCCGCGGGCATCGCCCGCAGTCATCCAGTGGCCACCATGAATCAGGCCTCCAGGATCGGCATCGCGGCCTTTGTCGTTCCTTTCATGTTTGTGTACTCCCCAGCGCTGCTGATGCAGGGCTCTGCCTGGGATATCGTCCGTGCAAGCCTGTCAGCGGGCCTGGGGCTGGCCTGTCTGTCGATCGCATTGACGGGACATGGCTGGCGCGATCTTCGGCATTGGGAAAGACTCGCCCTGCTGGTGGCAAGTGCGCTGTTGATCTTCGATCAGTGGTTGCTCGACCTGGCCGGAGTTTCGATTGCTGCGGTTTTGCTGATGCCGCAATGGTTGGCTAACCGAGGCAAAGCGGTTGAACTGCATGTCTGGTCAGCCGAGGATCGCAGCGCGATCGCGCAATGGATGTCGCGCGAGACTTTGCCTGCAGTAGCGCATGACCTGACCCGCCTCACAGCCTGGTTGCCAATGGTCGGGGTTGCGCTGATCATCGGGACGATGGGTGACTGGGCTTGGCACTCGCGACAGATCGAGGGCTGGCTCGCGGGTCTCGCGGTATGCACGGGCCTGGTCCTGTTGAGCCTGGATTTGAGCAGACACCTGGCGGCACAGCGAGAAGGTGACACTGTCGAGTGAGCGCCGGTGGCGACGATCGACCCGTGCGGTGCTTGATTGAGGGACACTTCAGGGAGTATTGGAATTCATGAGCTACGCCATCAAGGCCATCGATGCGGTGGTCAACATCTATACGCCGGAGGCCCTGACTTATCGCCCCGATCGCCGAGCGTTCTACAGCAAGATGCGGGTCCCCGCCGAAATGTACGAGGGCTTCCCGCTCGAGACCATGCTCGAGCAGATGGATGCGGCGGGCATCGAGCGCTCGATGCTGATCGCCGCCAAGGTCGGGCCCAAGCATCATCCCGCCTGCTATCACACGCCCTATGAACTGGTGCGAGACGCCGTTCGTCGCTATCCGGATCGCTTCTATGCGCTGGCCGGCCTCGATCCCACCGAAGGCATGCAGGGCGTGCGCGAGCTCGAGCGCGCCGTACGCGAAGACGGGTTCATCGGAGCGCATTTCTACCCGCATTGGTTCGAGCTGCCGCCGGATCATGCGCGCTGGTATCCCTTCTACGCCAAGTGCGTCGAGCTGGACATCCCGGTGCAACTGCAGGTTGGTCAGTCGATGATCTATGACCCCAGCCTGCCGCGTCGAAGCGTCGGCCAACCGATCACGCTGGATGCCGTGGCTTGTGATTTTCCCGAGCTGAAGATCATTGGCATCCATGTCGGGATCCCGTGGACCGACGAGATGATCGCGATGGCCTGGAAGCACCGCAATGTTTATATCGGCTGCGACGCCCACAGCCCAGCCTACTGGCCGCAGTCCTTCGTTCACTACATCAACAGCTACGGTCAGGACAAGGTGCTGTTCGGTACCGATTTTCCGATCCTGCGCTTCGAGCGCACTCGCGCGGAGATCGAGGCCCTCGGACTCAAGCCAGGGCCCCTGAAGAAGCTCCTTCGAGACAATGCCAATCGTGTCTACAAGCTGGGTCTCCCCGACTGAACACCATGGAACGTAATCTCGCCGATGCGCTGCGCCAGCATGCGCGTAACCGTGGTGCACAGGTCGCTCTGATCGATGGCGACCGGCAGATGACCTACGCCGAACTCGATCGGCTGGTCGATAGCGGCGCGCAGGCGCTCATCGAGAGGGGATGTAGGCCGGGCCAGGTGGTGGGCTTGAGCCTCAAGGATCACTGGGCGCATGTCGTGCTGATGTTTTCCTGCATGCGAGCCGGGGCCGTGATGTTGCCGCTCGATGTGCGCTGGACGGCGGCCGAGCGGCGGGCGGTCGTTGAGCATTTCGGTGCGGTGCGGGTCATTGGCGAGCCCGGTGCAGAGATCCCTGAGGCGCCGCATGACGAGTGGCCGGTCATGCTCGATCCAGCCTGTGCGGCATTGGGGCACCCCTTGCCCCTCACTGATCTCGAGTCACCACTGCTGCTTTCGCTGTCGTCAGGAACCACCGGACGACCCAAGGGGCCGCGGATCACTCACCGCCATTTCCTGCGTCGTTTCTACACCCATTGGATCAATCTTGGTCTGAATGCGCGCAGCCGCTACGTCTGTGCGACGCCGCTTTACTTTGGTGGGGGGCGCACGTTTGCCGTGTCAGTGCTCTTTAGTGGTGGTCAGGTGTCCTTCTGCGCGCCACCGTTTGAGCCGCAGCAGTTGGCAGATCACCTGCGTGAGCACCAGGCCAATGCGCTGTTTCTGGTGCCGACCCAACTGCGGCGCCTTTTGCAGGCCCCAGAGCAGACGCGCGCGGCCTTTCAGGGACTCGATCTTCTGATGTCATCGGGCGCGCCGCTCCAGCCCAACGAGCGGATTGCGATTGTCGAGCGACTCTGTCCGGAGTTCCGCGAGTACTACGCCTCCACCGAGGGTGGCGGCGTGACCCTCAGCGATCCCCAGGATTTGCGCGACCGCCCCTCGACGGTGGGCCGGCCGATCTTCGGGGTCGAAGTCCAGGTGGTCGATAGCGAAGACCGGCCTCTGCCCGCGGGGCAGGTCGGCGCGCTGCGCTATCGTGGACCGGGCGTGGCCGACAGTTTTTTCCAGGATCCCGAGCAGACAGCGATCCACTTTCGCAACGGCTGGTTCTATCCGGGAGACCTGGGCGAGATCGACCCGTCAGGCTATGTCTTTCTGCGAGGGCGATCGAAGGACATGATCATCCGCGGCGGCATCAACATCTACCCGCCCGACATCGAGGCCGCCTTGAACGCGCACCCCGCGGTCGCCGAAAGTGCCGT
>CAZAVT010000241.1:3684-5689 GCA_964488395.1 uncultured Burkholderiaceae bacterium
GAGATCCGCGAGTGCAGCGTCCTGGGTTTGACCGACGTGGATCTGGGCGAGAGCGTGGCCTGCGCCTGGTCCCCCGCGGCCGAGATCGACGAGGCTCGACTGATCGAGCATTGCCGTCGCCACCTTGCACCGTACAAGGTGCCCGCCCGCTGGATGCGACTCGACAATTTGCCGGTCAATAGCGGCGGCAAGGTCGTCAAGGCGAAGTTGAGGGAGATGTTCGAGGGGTAGGGCGCGGTGCCATGCTCGACCCGCTCAGGTCGTGCAGTTTTCCTGGCGGCTTCCGTAGCGCCCGACCGCGCTTTCGAGCGGAATCTGCAGGCGCTCGGAGATGGTTCGGGCCGTCCGCATCACAGCTTCGGCGTCGAGGCCGGTCTCGATGCCACATTCGGCAAACATCCGGGCGAGGTCCTCGGTCGGGAAATTGCCGGTCGCAGTTGGCGTCGCGACGCCTCCACCGATCCCGCAGATCGACGTCTCGAACCAATCCACGCCGGCGTCGAGCGCGCATAGGATATTGGCCGGCGCAAGCCCGCTGCGATTGTGTACATGAAAGCCCAGTTCGAGTTTGGGCCAGCGATCGCGGATCCGGCCAAAGCGCTCCGAGACCTCACGGGGGTGTTCGAGACCCAGGCTGCCTGCGAGGTAGATCGAGCGCACCCCGGCATGCCAGGCCCGTGCAATGAGATCCAGCACCCGGTCTTCGGGGATTGCATGGTCGTAGGGGCAGAAGAAGGCCATGCCGATTGCCAGGACGAATCGGCGCCCTGCCGCCTCGACGACCGCGTGGCTTGATAGCGCCTGGTCGAAGGCCGCGCTCATGCTCATATTCTGGTTGCGCCGGGTATAGCCTTCGCTCGCGGTCACAAGGCCAATTACTTCATCGCAGCCCGCTGCGACGGCCCGCTCGGCACCGCGTGCGTTCGGCGCGAGGCCGCGGTAGCGGGTGCCTGGCCTTCGCGTGATTCGCGCCATCACTTCGTCGGCGTCACTGAGATGCGGGATGGCGCGTGGCGAAACGAATCCGGTGACTTCGATCGTGTCAAAGCCGAGATCCGAGAGGGTATCGATCAGCCAGACTTTGTCGTCGGTGGCGACATGACGCGACAGGCTTTGCAGTCCGTCGCGTGGTCCTACCTCGACAATTCGTGATGTGGGTGGGAAGCGGATCATCTTGGGGCAAGCCTCCTTAGGCGCCGATCTCTGTTGGGCTCAAACCGGGGGGCGGGACCCGCCCCAAGGCGCGGAAACCGGTCGACAGAATGATGGTACGGACCAGGTGCTCTGCTTGGGCGGGGCTGCCGGTCTTCAGGACTTGAACAAACTGTTCGTGGTTCGCGATCACCTGCTCAGGCGTGCTGTCATAGGCCGGGTTGATCCGTTGCATGAAGAGACGCAGCAGGACTACGTTGTTGGTCCAGGCCTTCAACAACATGGGGTTATCCGACGCCGCAACGATGGTCTCGTGAAAGACCGTATCGAGTTCACGCCAGCGCAGCGATTTGCCGCTTTTCGCCTGGCGCTCCATCTGGCGGGCAACCGTCGCGATCCGTGCCAAGGCCTTGGGATCACGGCGCCCCGCCACCAGACGCGCGGCCATACCCTCGATCGTGGCTCTCAACACGATGGTGTCGGCGATCTCGTCGATGTCGAGCTGTCGGACATGCGCACCGCGGTCCTCGCGGATCTCGAGCAAACCGTCGGCGGCCAGCGTCTTGATGGCTTCTCGAAGCGTGGCTCGACTGACCCCCAGCTTCTCCGAGACCTGTATTTCGAGGACGCGGTCGCCCGGCTGCAACTGACCGTCGCGAATCGCCTTGGCGAGCGCGTCGGCCACCGCACTGCTCAATGAGCGGCGCTTGAGGGGTGAGAGGCTCGATTCAATCTCAGACTGGCTTCGTACTGCAGTCATGCCCTGGTGTCCCTAGCCGCTCCGCGGCGTTGCAAGGGCCGCGCGATCTCAGCGGGTCGTCGGCCTGCGAAGATGGTAGTCCGTTTCGCGCTG
>CAZAVT010000242.1:0-5669 GCA_964488395.1 uncultured Burkholderiaceae bacterium
CTCCGAGCCCAATGCCGGATCCGATCTTGCCGCGCTCGGCACCCGGGCCGTTCGAGACGGCGACCATTACGTCATCAACGGACAAAAGACCTGGACCACACTCGCGCACCAGGCGAATTGGATGTTCGCGTTGGTCCGCACCGATCCGCAGGCCAAGAAGCATCTCGGCATCACCTACCTGCTGATCGACATGGCGAGCCCCGGCATCACGGTTCGACCCATCATCACCATCGATCATGATCACCACGTTAACGAGGTGTTTTTCGACAATGTCAGGGTCCCAGTGGGCAACCGCGTCGGCGAGGAAAACCGCGCCTGGACCTATGCCAAGTATCTGCTCTCGCATGAGCGGGTCGGCGGCGCGCGCACCGGCGTTCCCAAAGCCCGGATTCGCCTGGCCAAGGAGATTGCCGAGAGCCTGATCGTCGACGGTCAACCGCTCGCCTTGCAGGAGCGGTTCCGCGAGCGGGTTGCCGCGATCGAGGTCGAGCTCAAGGCGCTGGAGGTGAGCTACATGCGGGTGCTCGCGCGGCTGGCCGCGAGCACGCAGGCGCAGCCCGATGCGCTGAGCTCCTTGCTCAAGTTGAGAGGCAGCGAACTGATGCAGCGGACTTCGGAACTGCTGATGGACATGGCAGGTGCGAGTGGCTTGCCCTTGATACCGGGGCTTCTTCACGCGTCTGCTGAGGACACGACCCTTGAAGAGCACTGGACCGGTAACGTCGCTCAGAACTACTTCGCGGACCGTGCATCGACCATCTTCGCCGGCAGTTCCGAGATTCAGCGCAACATCATCGCTAAGGAGGTGCTGGGCTTCTAGCCTGGCTGGTCATGGAACTCACTCTCACCGAAGAGCAGCGCGCCCTGCAGGACAGTATCGAGAGGTTGATGGCCGACCACTACGGGATGGCACAGCGCGATGCCTATGCCCGCGAGCCAGCTGGCTGGAGCGTCGCGCAATGGCAGCGCTATGCGCAACTCGGATTGCTCGGCTTGACCGTAGACCCAGAGCATGGGGGTTCTGGTCTAGGCGCAGCCGAACTCATGGTCGCGACCGAAACACTGGGCCGCGCGCTCGTATTGGAGCCCTGGTTATCGACGGTTGTGATTGGTGCGCAGGCGATCGCGCGCGCCGGCAGCGTCGATCAGCAGCGCGCTTGGCTCCCCAGGATCGTAGACGGTACGCTGACGATCGCCTGGGCCCATGATGAGCAGCCTCTGCCTGGAAGTCCCTCGGTCGTCAACAGTACGGCCACGCCCGATGCAGAGGGCTGGGTCGTGAATGCCTTGAAGCCGATGGTGGTCCACGGTGACAGCGCGGATCGCGTGTTGTTGAGCGCCCGTCGATCTGGTGGAGGTCTTGCGCTTTTTCTGATCGATCCGCGCGTCGCGGGGGTCAGTCGGGAGGGTTTCGCGACGCAGGACGGCCGGCGCGCCGCCCACCTGCGCCTTCGTTCGGTGCGCGTTGCGGAGGCGGATCGACTGGGGAGCTTTGACGATGCGACGCCCGAGATCGAGCGGCTACACGATCTGGCGGTGGCTTCGGTTTGTGCCGAAGCGATTGGCGTGATGCAGGAGATGCTCGATCTGACGGTCGCCTACCTCAAGACGCGGCAACAGTTCGGGGTTGCGATCGGTAGCTTCCAGGCGTTGCAGCACCGCGCTGTGGATATGCTGGTGGCGCTGGACTCGGCGCGCAGTATGGCGCTCTTTGCTTCTGCCATGACGATGGAGCCCGATCCGATGGAGCGCCGTCGCGCGATGGCTGCGGCCAAGGTGCAGATCGGTCGCAGTGCCCGTTTGGTCGGGCAACAGGCCGTGCAACTGCACGGCGGGATGGGCATGAGTATGGAAACCAAGTTGGCGCGCTGCTTTCTGCGAGCGAGCGCGATCGAATATCAGTTCGGCGCCACCGACGATCATTTGCGCGAGTTGGCGAGACTGGGCGGCTTCATTTCGGCGGGAGAGCCCGCGTGAGTCTGCCGGCGGGCTGGGCCGAGCGCTTGCGCCTGCCGGTGATCTGCGCACCCATGTTTCTGGTTTCGACCCCGCCGCTCATCATGGCCTCACGACAAGCTGGGATCATCGGCGCGCTGCCCCGTGGCAATGCGCCGGATTTTGAGACGTTCGATCGCTGGCTGGCGCAGATCGCGGCGGCCGCCTCATGGCAGGGGGAGCCAGGACCGCCGATGGCGGTCAATCTTTCAACGCGTCTTTCACCGGAGGACATGGACCGGCACCTGGCGTCGTGCTGCCGCCATGGTGTTGAGTTGATCATCAGCGCGACGGGTAATCCAACCGCTCTGATCCAACGGGCGCGCGATCACGGACTGCTGGTTTTCTCCGACGCCATCAATTTGCGCTTCGCCGATAAAGCAATCGCAGCGGGCGCGCACGGCATCATCGCCATCGGCAGTGGTGGTGGGGGGCACTCGGGGACCCTCAATCACCTGACAATGGTTGCGGCGATTCGCAGAAGATTCGACGGTACCATCGTGATGGCAGGGGCGGTCGACAATGGGGCTGCGGTGCGAGCGGCGCAGATCCTAGGTGCCGATATGGCCTATATCGGTACCCGATTCATCGCATCGACCGAGTCGGGCGCTCTCGCGGATTACAAGCAGATGCTCGTCGACGCCCGGAGCAGCGATCTCATCTACACCGACGGTCTCAATGGAGTTGCCGCCAACTGGCTACGGCCGTCGATGAGCAGAATGGGGCTTGACCCCGAACACTTACCCCCTCGGCAAGAGGGTTCGCGCGGCTACGATCACTTGCCCCAGGGTGTGGTGCCTTGGACCAATATCTGGAGTGCAGGCCAGGGGATCGAGCTCGTCGATGACATCCGCTCGGTGGCTGACCTGGTGGATCAGATCGAGCGCGACTATCGGGCGGCCTGTGAGTTGCCGCCGTTTGGCGGGCTGCGGCCCCAGACCTGGTCCTGATTGGCCTGATCCTTCGCCCACTGCGCTGATGGCTGGAGCGATCAAACGGCGCCTTGTGCAGGCCGCGATAGATGCCGCGCCTCAGCAGCGCCCCGCCGAGCCGGTGATTTGTCCCCTCTGCGATCGGGCCATCCCGTCGTCCCAGCGCGATGCTCACCATCTGACGCCGAAGTCGCGCGGTGGAGTGCAGACCGTCTGGCTACACCGGATTTGCCACCGGCAAATCCACGCGCTTTTCAGCGAGTCAGAACTGGCGCGTGAGTACCACCAGATCGACGCGCTACGGGCGCACCCTGAAATGTTGCGTTTCCTGGAATGGGTGCGCCGAAAGCCAGGCCATTTTTTTGAGCGGACCCGAAAGAGTCAACGCCTACGGGACCGCTGAATGCAGCAAGACTTATTCCGCGACAGCGCCTGAGGCCTTGACCACGGGGGTCCAGCGCTCGATCTCGGCCTTGATCATTGCGGCCATCTGCGTGGGGCCTTCGCCCATGATCACATAGCCGAGTTCAGTCATCCGCTTGATGAAGTCTGGGGACTTGGTGCCCTTGATCGCCTCGGCACTGATCTTGTTCACGACCGCCTCCGGTGTGCCCGCCGGTGCGGCCAGCCCGAACCACACGCCTGCCTCATAGCCCTTGATCCCCGTCTCGGCGATCGTCGGCAGCTCGGGTAGGGCTGGATCCCGGGCGCCGCCGGTCGTCGCGAGCGCGCGCAATTTACCCGAGCGGATATGGGGTAGGGCCGAAGGGATGTTGTCGAACATCATCTGCACTTGCCCGCCCAGCAGGTCGGTGAGCGCAGGCGCGCTGCCCTTGTAGGGCACGTGGATCATCTTGGTCCCAGTGAGGTGCATGAACATCTCTCCCGACATGTGGATGCTGGTCCCTGACCCGCTTGAGGCAAAGGTCATCTGCCCAGGCTGGGCCTTGACCATTGCGAGCAGTTCGCCCACGTTGTTGGCCTTGACCGACGGGTGCACGACCAGTACGTTGGCGAGCGAGACCAGGGCGACCACGGGGGTCAGATCCTTATTCGGATCAAAGGACATCTTGCGGTAGAGCACGGGGTTGATCGCATTGATGCCGCTTGTGGTCATCAGCAAGGTGTAGCCGTCAGCCGCTGCGCGTGCCACGTCGGCTCCGCCAATGTTGCCTCCGGCGCCAGGTCGGTTTTCGACGCTGACCGGCTGGCCGATCGTTTTGCTGAGCTCGGCGGCAATTGCCCGCGAGGCAATGTCGACCGCGCCTCCGGGTGGGAATGGGCAGACCAGCCGGATCGGCTTGGTCGGGTAGACCTGCGCCTGAGCGGTGAGGGCGGCGGTGGCGGTTAGGACCGCGAAGGCAGCTGAGCGAAGCCAGGGCATCGGAGTCTCCGAGATCGTTTTTGGAAACCCACATCATAAGCAATCAACGGGTATCCCTGGTCGCGCCATGTCGGCGCGGTCTTCCTGGGCATAGCCGCTCCGGGTTAGCATCGCGTGCATCTTGCCCGCTGGGAGCCCGTCTTGAACCCATCCACCGTCCAGATCATCGCCGCCGCAATCTTCACGATTGCCGTGCTGCATACCTTCATGGCGAAATTCTTCGAAGGGCTCGCCCACCGCTATCGCGCCCACGCTGGTCTCTTCCACCTGCTCGGCGAGGTCGAGGCGGTGTTCGGCTTCTGGGCGCTGGTGCTGATGATCTTCATGGCCTTCTCGGTCGGTCTTGGGGGGGCAGTCGGCTATCTGGAGGGGCTCAACTACACCGAGCCGCTCTTCGTGTTTGTGATCATGGTGATCGCCGCGAGCAAGCCCATCCTGAGGCTCGCCCTGGCCAGTGTGGCGGCGACGGCCCGGTTGCTGCCGATGCGGGCGTCGCTCGCGACCTATTTTCTGTCCCTGTCGCTGCTGCCGCTGCTCGGTTCCTTCATCACCGAGCCGGCTGCCATGACCCTTGCCGCGCTGCTGCTAAGGGCGCGCTACTACAACGCCGGCATCTCCAGCCGTCTGATGTACGCGACCATCGGTGTCCTGTTTGTCAATGTGTCCATCGGCGGCACGCTGACGCCCTACGCGGCGCCTCCGGTGCTGATGGTCGCGGCCAAATGGGGTTGGGATCTGCCGTTCATGATCATGAATCTGGGCTGGCGGTCTGCGCTTGCGGTGATCGTCAATGCGGGCATCGTGACCATACTGTTCCGGCACGAACTTGCCCGCGTGTCCGTCAAGGACGGCGCCGACCAGGGTGACCCGATCCCCGCTCCGATGATCCTGCTGCATGTGCTCTTTCTGGCCGCGGTGGTGGTCGCCGCGCATCATCCGGTGGTGTTTATGGGTTTGTTCCTCTTTTTCCTGGGCATTGCAAGCGCCTATGAGCGCTATCAGGATCGGCTGATCCTGCGAGAGGGCTTGATGGTTGCGTTCTTCCTGGCCGGACTGGTTGTCCTCGGCGGTCAGCAGCAGTGGTGGCTCCAGCCCGCGCTGCAGGCGATGAGTCCGACCGCCGTTTATTACGGTGCGACCGCGCTCACGGCCGGCGGTCTCACCGTGATCGCCAATGCACCCAATCCAGCCGGTTACTCGATTTTGCGCGGTAGCTTCGAAAACCAGGAAATCAGTGCGGGCGGGCTCTTTCTTGCGGCTTTCCCGCCGACCCTGGTGGCGATCATCATGTTTCGAGCGTTTTAGCGGGTCTGGGTGGATCGGCGCCGCAGTCCATCGAGCAGTCGCCGCGCCGTTCC
>CAZAVT010000243.1:0-2579 GCA_964488395.1 uncultured Burkholderiaceae bacterium
CGGGCTCGCAATGCCGCTCGACAGGCGCTTCGCGAACAGCGGGTCGAGGACGCCTGGCAGGATTGGTTGCGACAACTGCGTGACCGGACGTACGTCGAAATTCGCCTCGATGAGCGCTGATCGGCGCGGACCTCGAGGGGCGGTCGCGGCTGAACCGAGGTCGGCGACCGCCGGGCATCTGCCGCGCAAGCGTTTTGGACAACACTTTCTTGTCGATCGTGCAGTGCTTACTGCGATCGTCCGGGCCATTCATCCGCAGCGTTCGGATCGGATGGTCGAGATTGGACCAGGCCCTGGCGCCCTCACCGGTCTCTTGGTCGAGCAACTCGACCATTTGACGGCGATCGAGATCGACCGTGACCTCTGCGCGAGGCTCAGGCGCCGCTTCGGCACTGACCGACTGACCCTGATCGAGGGCGATGCCCTACGGGTGCCTCTCGCTTCCGTGCTCGGTGAGATGGCCGATGTTGCGTCCCGGGCTCGGGTGGTGGGCAATCTGCCTTACAACATCTCGAGCCCGCTGCTGGTGCGTTTACTCGATTTTCGCGAGCGCATCGCCGACCAGCATTTTCTATTACAGGACGAAGTGGTCGAACGGGTTGTCGCCGAGCCGGGAAGCGCTGACTTCGGCCGGCTTGGGGTGCTGCTGCAGGCCTTCTACAAGGTTGAGAAGGTTCTTTGGGTGCCGCCCGATGCTTTCGATCCCCCGCCGCGGGTCAATTCGGCCCTGTTGCGGATGCAAGTGCTCGCCCAGCCGATGACCCAGAGCCCCCATGCCCTGCAGCAAGTGCTTGCGGTGGCTTTCGGGCAGCGTCGCAAGATGTTGCGCGGTACCTTGCTCCCTTGGCTGGAGGCCCGCGGGGTCGACCCTGGCGCGGTCGACGGGCAACTTCGCGCCGAGGATTTGAGCGTCGAGACTTACTGCGCGCTTGCCAACGCCTTGCGCTCGATCAACTCGATCTTGTAGCCGTCCGGGTCCTGCACGAAGGCGATCACCGAGGTGCCGCCCTTGACCGGGCCAGCCTCGCGCGTGACGGTGCCCCCGCCTTTGCGGATCCGCTCGCAGGCGGCTGCTGCGTCGGGAACCGCAATCGCGATATGGCCAAAGCCAGCGCCAAGATCGTAGCGCTCTACCCCGTAGTTGTAGGTGAGTTCGAGCACGGCGCCGGTCGATTCGTCACCATAGCCGACGAAGGCGAGCGAGTACTTCTGCTCGGGCCGGTCCGTCGTGCGGATCAAGGACATTCCCATCACCCGGGTGTAGAAATCGATCGACCGCTGCAGGTCGCCGACCCGGATCATCGTGTGCAGGATGCGCATGTTGTAGCTCTCCAATCAGTGGTGGGAAATCCGGCACTCCCCAGGGTCAGAGCGCTTCGGCTTGGGTGCCCTGTTGTGAGCGCAAGCGCTCGCGGGCTGACTCGTAATCGGGGAAGAGCCGACCGACCGTCGACCAAAATCGCGGTCCGTGGTTCAGCTCGGTGAGATGCGCGAGCTCGTGAGCGATGACATAGTCGATCAGGTCCATCGGATAATGGATGAGCCGCCAGTTCAGCCGGATCGACCCGTCCCGCGAGCAACTTCCCCAGCGGGTGCGAGCGGACGACAGAGCCCAACGGGTCGGCGCGCGACCCAGCCGTTCGGCGTAAATCGGTAAACGCTGCGCAAACACCTCGCGCGCACGCTCGCGAAGCCAGGCTTCAACGCGGTTCTGAATCTGGTCAGCCGGAGAGCCCGGTGGCGCGTCGACTCGCAGATGCGTGCCGCACTGCTCGACGCCGCGGGCCGTCGGATCGAGGGTAAGCCGTAAGGCCGTGCCAAGCAGCAAAACTGTCCCGCCGTCTTCCCAGCGGGTCGCGTTGGCCGCCTCGCGCTCGGCATGTTCCCGCCATTCGACGAGCTTCCCGAGGATCCAGCCCGATCGCTCCTCAAGGGCGGCGTGGATCTCGCGCACGCTCACCCAGCGTGGCGCGCTCACGCGCAGGCCCCGTTGATCGATCTGGAATCCGATGGTTCGGCGCCTCGACCTCACCAGCTGCCAGCGCACGGTTTGGCCCTGGAGCAGGATGACGCGATCGCCAGGGCTCGGATCGGCGGGTTCTTTGCTCTTCGCTCCCGCCGTCGGATCAATTCGATCCAAGAAGGGCAACAGCAGCTGCAGGCCGAACGCTTTCGCGGCGTCTTTGAGTCGGCCAGGTTTCATGAGACCCGGGCCGGGGGGGCTGCGGACAAGCTCGATCCGTAAAGATGCGGACTGAGACGCCGCATTTCGGTTTCGATCCAGGCTTCAACCTCGCGATTCAGGCGATCAGGATCGCCATGATCGCTCGCGATCGGCGGACCGATCGACACCGTGATCAGGCCCGGCTGCTTGATGAAGGCCTTCCGAGGCCAGCATTCGCCCGAGTTGACCGCAATGGGCACGACCGGTGCGCCCGTGCGCACGGGACGACCGCCCGGGGCCGGCCGGGCCGGTTGCGGTCGCGTCGTCCGTGCTACCCTGCGGGCGATGGGACGCGGGGTGGAAGCGGGCCGAGCGAAGACGGTGCGCCGCCCGTCCGCCGGACGGGCCCCG
Organism: uncultured Burkholderiaceae bacterium; assembly: GCA_964488395.1. Taxonomy (GTDB): domain Bacteria; phylum Pseudomonadota; class Gammaproteobacteria; order Burkholderiales; family Burkholderiaceae_E; genus SYIM01. The sequence goes on from CAZAVT010000243.1 coordinate 2,576, forward strand.
GCTT
>CAZAVT010000243.1:2589-5662 GCA_964488395.1 uncultured Burkholderiaceae bacterium
CGCACCGCGAGCCTCGCCCCGCCTGACTTGTATCGACCCTGGGTGCCTGCGCGCGTGCGGGTCCCCTCAGGGAACATGATGATCCAGCGGCCCTGCGCCAGGCGTTCGATGCCCTGCCGGACGACCTGCTCGAAGGCGTCAGAGCCTTTGCGACGATTGATATGGATCATGTCCAGAAGCGCAATACCCCAGCCGAAAAATGGCAGGTAGAGCAACTCGCGCTTGAACACGAAGCAAAGCTCGCGTGGCATGAAAGAAGGATAGAAAAGCGTCTCCCAGGTCGACTGGTGCTTGGATAGCAGGACTGCCGGTCCCTTGGGCAGGTTGTCGACGCCAATGAGTTGCCAGCGGATACCCAGCAGCCAGCGCGCGGCATGGATCTGCAGACGGGGCCAGAAGACCGTGATCCGGTATCGCCAGGCCCGAGGAACAAGCGCGAGCATCAGGCAAATAAAGGACATCGGGATCACCGTGGTGATCTGGAAGACCAGAAAGGCCAGAGCCCGCAGACTCGCCAACATCAGGCAGCGGAAAGCGCGGACAAGTCCGCGATCCCATTCATCATGGCGTGGAGTTGCCCCAGGAGCGCGAGCCGATTGGCACGGATGACGGGGTCATCGGCCATCACCATCACCTGATCGAAAAAACGGTCGACCGGCTCACGAAGGCTCGCGAGCCCTGCCAGCGCCGCCTCGTAGTCGTGCACCGCCAATCGCGCATCCAGCACAGGGGAGAGTTCCCGCATCGCGAGCGCGAGCGCCTGTTCGGCTGGCTCGGTGAGAAGGCCAAGGTCGGGCTCGGCACGGTGACTCCCGTCGGTCTTTCGCAGCAAGTTACCGATCCGCTTATTGGCGCCGGCAAGGGCTTCGGCCTCGCTAAGCTGGCTGAAGCTGCGCACTGCGGCGAGCCGTGCGAGCAGGCGTGAGAGATCTCGGGGCCTGTGGCCGATCGCCGCGTTGACCTCGGTCGCACTGTAGCCCCGATCACGCAGATAGCCTGTGAGTCGCTCGAACAAGAACTGACCGAGCTCGGCCGCGGCCGGCTTGACCCGATCTCCGAAGGCCTTAAAAGCCGCCTCGAGCAGCTCCGGCCATTCGATCGGCAACTGCTTCTCGATCAGGATGCGTAGCACACCCAGAGCATGGCGACGCAGGGCAAAGGGGTCCTTGTCACCGGTGGGGAGTTGACCGATCCCGAAGAGACCGGCCAGCGTCTCGAGCTTGTCGGCAAGCGCGAGCACCAGACCCACGGGCGAGTCTGGCAGCGCATCGCCTGAAAAGCGGGGCTGGTACTGCTCGACGATGGCTTGGGCAACCGCCTCTGGCTCGCCATCGTGCTGGGCGTAGTACCGACCCATGATGCCTTGCAGCTCTGGGAACTCACCCACCATGCCGGTCAGCAGGTCTGCCTTGGCAAGCAAGGCCGCTCGATCCACCTGGGCTGCATCGACTCCGATCACCTGCGCGAGGCTGCGGGCAATGGCACGGACTCGTTCGACGCGCTCGGCCTGAGTGCCGAGCTTGGCGTGGTACACCACCGCCTCGAGTTGCCCGACGCGCGCGGCCAGGGGGGTCTTGCGATCCTGTTCGAAAAAGAAGCGGGCGTCTGCAAGCCGTGGCCGGACCACTCGCTCGTTGCCATCGATGATCAGTGAAGGATCGTCCACCTGCATGTTCGATACGATCAGAAAGCGTGGCAACAGTCGGCCGTTCACATCGAACAGCGGGAAGTACTTCTGATTGGTGCGCATGGTCAGGATCAGGCATTCCTGGGGCACCTCGAGGAATGCGGGTTCGAAGCCGCCCGTGTAAACCGCAGGCCACTCGACGAGTGCGGTCACCTCATCGAGGAGGGCGTGCACGGCGGCGTCCTCGCCGAGCGAGGCTTGCTGGGCACGCGCCGCGGCGTCGAGCATTGCAGATATCTTGGCGCGTCGGGCCTGGAACGACGCGATCACCCGCCCCTCGCGCTCGAGGAGGCCTTCGTAGTCGCCCGCATGGTTGATCCGAATCAGGGGAGAGCCCTGGAATCGGTGCCCCTGCGTCATCCGGTCCGAGCGCAGGCCCAGCAGGCTGGCGTTGATCACGGCCGAGCCGTGCAGGACGATCAGTCGGTGGGCAGGGCGCACGAAACTCACGCAGGTTCGCCCGTCGGCGAGCTGGTACTGCATGAGTTTTGGGATCGGTAACGCGCTGATCGCCTGCGTCAGGATCGTCTCGATCTCGGCGTCAAGGGTTGAGCCCCGAGCGGCGCTACGCCAGAAAAAGCATTCCTGCTTACCGTCGTGGGCTTGGGTCAGCTGGTCGAGCTGTGCGCCCTGACGCTCGGCCCATTTGATCAGTGCCTGGGTCGGTGTACCGCTCGCATCGAGCCCGATCTTGACCGATGGTCCCTTGATCTCGATCTCGCGATCGGGCGCCTGACTGAGCACCGGATCGATCCGTACTGCGAGGCGACGCGGGCTTGCGAATGCTTCTATCCGGGCATCGGCAGGCGCAAGCCCGCGGTCTACGAGCGCGCGTGCGATCGAGTCCGACCAGGCCGAGCTCAGGCGTTCGAGGGCGCGCGGTGGCAGCTCTTCGGTGAAGAGCTCGATCAGCAGGGGCTCGCCCATTGTTTAGGCCTCCTGCGCGGCAAGCATCGGGAAGCCCAACCGCTCGCGTGAGTCGTGAAACGACTGCGCGACCGCGCGGGCCAGGTTTCGGACCCGGCCGATGTAGGAAGCCCGTTCGGTCACCGAAATGGCGCCTCGGGCATCGAGGAGGTTGAAGGTGTGCGAGCACTTCATCACCATCTCGTAGGCCGGCAGCGCCAGTTGCGCGTCGATCAGTCGCCGGGCCTCAGCCTCGTATTCACCAAAGTGACGAAACAACATGGCAGCGTTCGAGTGCTCAAAGTTGTAGGACGACTGCTCGACCTCGTTCTGGTGAAACACATCGCGGTACAGAACGTCATCGGTCCAGCGCAGGTCGAACACGCTTTCCACACGCTGCAGGTACATCGCAAGACGCTCAAGACCGTAGGTGATCTCGCCGGTAATGGGTTGGCACTTGAGCGAACCCACTTCCTGGAA
>CAZAVT010000244.1:0-5645 GCA_964488395.1 uncultured Burkholderiaceae bacterium
GACGCCGCGGCGCGCGAGATGGCGCAGGTGCTCTACCGGATGTCGAATTCGAGCATCATCCGGGAGTCGGAAGACCTCGGCTGCGGACTGTATGACGCCGAAGGCAACGAGTTCTGCGAGAGCGAGTCCTCGCCGATGCATATCGGCTCGCTGCCCGCCTACATCCGTGGCTGCCTGCGCAAGCTCGCCGGCCGGATCGATGACGGTGACATCATCATTCACAACCATCCCTATCACGGCGCCTCGCACACGCCCGACATGGGCGTGATCCTGCCGATCTTCTGGCAGGGCCGCCTACTTGGATTCTCCGCAGCCACCGCTCACCTGACCGATATCGGCGCAGCCGCCCCAGGCCTCAATGTCGACCTGATCGACGTACTGGCCGAGGGGACACTCTATGACGCGGTCAAGCTCTACGAACGCGGCGTGCGCAACGAAGGCGTCTGGAGCGTCTTGCAGTCGAGCGTACGCACCCCCGACATGAACGCGGCCGACATCGAAGCGATGATCGCAGCCGTCCGGACCGGCGCGCGACGCTTTCTGAAGCTCGTCGAGCGGCACAGTGCCGAGGTGGTGATGGGCGCCGCCCATTTCTGGATGGACTACTCCGAAAAGCGACTGCGCGCGGAGATCGCCAAGATCCCCGATGGCGACTACAGTGCCGAGAGTCTCCTCGATGATGATGGTCGTAATTTCGGCAAGCCCCTTAAGGTCTGCGTCACGGTCAAGAAGCGGGGTGACTCAGTCTTGATCGACCTGACCGGTTCGGCCGACGAGGTCGAGACTGGGTATAACGTTCCCTTCGAGGGTTCGCTCAAGGTTGCCTGCTACTACATCATTCGCACCTTGCTGCTCGACGAGGCGGTGACTGGGGAATTCATCCCGCAAAACTCCGGGATGTTCCGGCCGGTCGATGTCTACGCCCCCAAGGGCAGTCTTTTCAACCCCAACTATCCGCGCGCCTGCTTCGCCCGCATGGCTCAGATCCAGCGCGTACTTGACTGCGTGATCCGGGCTCTCGCGCCGGTCCTGCCCGATCGGGTCACCGCCGGCAACTCCGCGCACGTGATGAGCGTCTCCTACAGCGGCTACAACCCCGAGCGACAGCAATACTGGGTCTGTGTCGAGGTCAACGAAGGCAGCTATGGCGCGCGCCGCGACAAGGATGGACTCGATGCCGTCGACAACCTGATGGCCAATACCCGCAACGTCCCCTGCGAGGATCTGGAAATGCGCTTTCCGCTGCGGGTCGAGCGCTATGAGCTGCGACCCGACTCGCCAGGGGCTGGGCGGCGGCGAGGCGGGATCGGCGCCCTTCGCGACGTGCGCATCCTGGCCGACGGGTTCTTCTCCTGCAACGGCGATCGGACGCTCGAAGCCCCGCGAGGGATCTTTGGCGGCAAGGACGGTCGCCCGGCCGAGGTGATCCGCAACCCGGGCTCGAGCGAAGCGGTCGTGCTGCCCTCGAAGTCCTCGGGCCGGCGACTGCAGCGCGGCGACCTGATTCGCATCATCGGGCCCAATGGGGGCGGCTACGGTGATCCGCTCGAACGCTCGCCCCACGAGGTCGCCGACGACGTCGCCGACGGGCTGATCAGCGTCGAGGAAGCAACACGCGACTACGGCGTCGTGATGGCTGCAACCGGCCTCAAAGCCGACCTGGACGCAACCCAGCGCCTGCGCACCGCGCGCAGGCAGACTTCCTGATCGCGGCGGTGCAAACGCTCGTCAGATGTACAGCAGATCGACCAGATCGCGAACACTCACCGAGCCGTCGTCGCAGCGGCGCACCGTATCGATGATGGTCTGACGCTGAGCGGCCGGGATGAGATCGCGGTTGAGCTGGTGGAATTTTGCGTCCACCTCGGCATCGCTCAAGCCCCGCGCGATGTCCTCACGGGTCCAGAACTGGTGGGCTTGAAACTCGCCGTCGGCGGTCTGCGCGGTGATCCGCGAGTTGCGGATGCCGGGCGCCGCCTTGGTGAACTCGTCGATCACGTCGACTTTGGTGCGCTGGATCAGTCCCAAGACGTCGGGATCTCGAAAACGCGCGCCATCGAAGGTCGCTGGCGTCACGCTGCCGTCGAGCAACGCGACTGCGACCGAGACCAGCATCGAGTGATCGGCGGTCTCACGGGTCTGGGGGGCCCAGAGCTCGGGATCTTCGACCGCACCCTTGTAGGCTGAACGATAAGTCTCGATGCGCAGGCTGGTGATTGCGCGGCCGGCGAGCTTGCCATGGAGCTCGCGCGCTGTGTCGACCGGCAACTGGCAAGAATCACGGACCGGATACTTCTTGATGTTGCTCTCGGCAATCGCGAAGGTGTCATTCGGCCCGCTTGCAAACGGACGGATCTCGTAGGCCTTGCCGAGCGTCTGCTTCCACACGCCGAACACGCCCTCGAAGATCTCGTAAGGCCCGGTCATGCCCTCGGCGGCGAGCATGGCGGCGAACACACCCTGACGCGCGCCGTTGGCGGCGGCGCTGCCCTTCCACATCGAGAGCTCGCCGGCGCGGGTCTGGTAGGTGCTGAGATTGGGAATCAGCGCGAGTCCCATGGCGTCTCGCATGGCCGAGCGCGACAAGCCCAGCATCCGGCCGGCGGCGAGCGCGCAGGCCAGTACACCGGGCACAGGCTGATCCCAGCCGTTGTCGTTAAAGGGCACGCTGTCAACGAAGCGACACTGAATCTCATAGGAAATGGTCAGCGCGAGCAACAGATCGCGCCCACCCCGGTTGCGCATTTCGGCAACGGCCATCAAACCGCCCAGATTGTCGGAGGGATGGCTACCGTCGACTGTTCGGTAGGTGTCGTTGATGTCCAGGTAGCGGAGCATGCTGCCATTGACGAAAGCGGCCATGTCCGGCGCGGTACGGATCTGGCTCCCCCAGATCCTGGCGTAACGATCCCCACTCACGGGCAAGGCAACTCGCCGGGCGATGCGCGAGATCGGAGCGGTATAAGCCGCAAGGGCACCACCCAGCGTGTCGAGGATACGGCGTCGGGCCTGATGGCGCGTGGCCTCCGACAAGTCCTCGTAGCGAAGATCCGATGCGTAGTCGACCAGTCGCTGCTCAAGTGCGTTCATGGTGCAGTCCTTCCTTTAGGGCGTGCCTTGCGTCTTTGCGTCCATCGAGCCTCCTGAGGACAATCCAGAGGAGCGTTTTGATTGTACACAACCGCGTTGGGCGCCAACGGCTTGGACAGAGGGCGAGGCTTGACAAGCATGGTTGCCTAAAATACCTTCTTAGGACATTTAGTGCTCTCTCCCCCCTGCATGTGAGGAAGTGGCCATGCCCAAGGCCCCCCTAGACGGCATCGTCGTCATCGATCTGACCCAGATCTACAACGGGCCCTACGCGACCTTCCTGATGGCCGCGGCCGGGGCCACCGTGATCAAGATCGAGCCCCCGGGCGGTGAGCACCTTCGCAAGCGTACGGTCAATCGTGCGAGCCAGCTCCCCTACGCCATGCTGAACGCCGGGAAACACTCGCTTCAACTCAACCTGAAGACCGAGCGTGGTCGGGAGCTGCTTCTCGATCTGGTGGAGCGTGCGGACGTTCTGGTCGAAAACTTCGCGGCCGGCGTGATGGAGCGAATGGGACTCGGCGCCGAACGTCTCAAGGCGCGCAATCCTCAGCTGATCTACGCCTCGTCATCGGGCTACGGCTCTGATGGTCCATACCGTGACTACCCGGCGATGGATCTCACCATGCAGGCGATGTGCGGGGTGATCCATGCGACCGGCTTTGCCGAGACACCGCCCGTCAAGGCCGGGCCCGCCTTCTGCGACTTCATGTCCGGGGTGCATCTTTATGCCGCGATCGCCACTGCGATCGCCGGGCGTGCGCGCCACGGGCACGCCCCTATGGTCGAGGTGTCGATGATGGAGGCGAGCTATTTTTCACTCAGCTCCAATCTCGGCATGGTGTTCACGGGCAAGCCCGATCTTCCAGCACGGACCGGCAATCGCCACGGCGCTTTGGTGGTCTGCCCCTACAACGTCTATCCCGCGGCCGACGGCTACATCGCGATCATCGTCAACCACGAAGAACACTGGCGCGCTTTGGTCACCGCATTTGGCGCGCCAGAGCTTGCACAGGATCCTCGCTACAGCAGTAATGCGGCGCGGGTGGCCCTCATGCAGGAGGTCGATGATCGGGTGGCCAGTTGGACCCGGCCACTGTCGCGCGCAGCGATCTTCGAGCGCTTGATCGCAGTCAGCGTGCCTTGCGCGCCGGTGCGCGACCTGACCGAGGTGATGAACGACCCCCACCTGCAGGCTCGGGGCACGATCGAGATGGTCGATCATCCCGACTATGGAAGGATGCCCGCGGCGGCAAGCCCGCTTCGCTTCGACGGTCGAGCTTCAAGGCCACATCGACATAGCGTGGCCCTCGGCACGGACAGCAACGACATCCTCAAGCAATACCTGGGACTGGACGCTTCAGACATCGAGCGCCTGCGCGGGCAGGGGGTGCTATGACCGCAGCAAACAACGAGCGGGTCGCGTTTGACTTCGCCACGCTTGCGACCCAGGATCGCTACAAGCTGCTCTCCTTCACCATCGTGCCGCGGCCGATCGCCTGGGTCAGCACACTGGACGCCGAGGGGCACCGCAATCTCGCACCGTTTTCCTTCTTCAATGTGGTCGCCACCGACCCGGCGCTGGTCGTGCTGGGCATGACCGCCAGACCGCGCGGCAAGGACACAGTGCGCAACATTCGGGCAGGCGGCGAATTTGTCGTCAATCTCGTCCCTCATGCACTGATGCACCCGATGAACGTGTCGGCGATCGAGTTCCCTCCCGAGATCGACGAAATTTCAACCGCGGGTCTGGAGACTGTCGCGAGCAGCATCGTCCGCCCACCCAGACTGGCCGGCTCGCCTGTCGCCTACGAATGCCGGACCTGGAAGATGTTCGACCTGCCAAGTGGCCAGTGCGTGGTGATGGGGGAGGTCCTGATCGCGCATATCGCAGCGAAGGCTGTCATCGACGTCGCCCGCTGTCACATCGATACCGGTGCGCTCGACCTGGTTGGCCGAATGGACAACCGATACATTCGCGCGGGCGAGGTGTTTGATCTCCCCCGAATCACCCTGGAGCAATGGCAGGCCGATCCTGGCCTTGCGACGAAGACGGGCGCTGTCACGAACACAACCACGTCGAAGGATTCACCCCGATGAATCTCGGCCTCCAAGGGCGCAAAGCACTGATCACCGGCAGCTCAGCCGGCATCGGCGCAGCAACCGCGCAGGTCTTGGCGCGCGAGGGGATGAGTGTCGTGCTTGCCGCGCGGAACCGCGAGCGGCTCGAGCAGGTCGCAGCGCGCATTCAACGCGAACGCCCTGAGACGGAGCTCTGGACAGAAATCTGCGATGTGAGCGATAGCGCACAGCTCGCGCAGCTCGCCGAGCGTCATACCGATGTCGATCTCTTGGTCAACAATGCCGGCGAAATCCCCTCTGGCGGTCTCCTCGAGGTCGATGAGGTCCGTTGGCGTGCTGGCTGGGATAGCAAGCTTTTCGCCTACGTGAATGCGAGCCGGCTCTTTTATGCGCAGATGAAGACCAGGGGCCAGGGCGTGATCGTCAACCTCTCCGGCGCTGGCGCTCGCATGAAGCGGGCCGATTACCTTTGC
>CAZAVT010000245.1:0-5229 GCA_964488395.1 uncultured Burkholderiaceae bacterium
TCGCTTTTTGCCCTGGACAAGGTGAGATCTTGCCCAAGGGATAATGCCTATCGGGTCTCAAGCCCATCGAACAGGAGTCGTCATGCATACGGCATATGCAAGGATTGCGGGGCGGGTTGCCCTCGTCACTGGGGCTGCGGGTGATCTGGGTGCGGAAATCGCGCGCCGCCTCATCGAGGTTGGCGCGAGGGTGGCGGTGCTCGATCAGGCTCACCCGCCCTTGGTGAAGCGGTTCTCTGCGCTCGCATCGGGGATCGACTCGAAGCGATTGCTGGTGCTGCCAGCCTGTGACATCTCGGACCCGGGTCAGGCCGAGGCAGCGGTCGCGCAGGCGGTTGCGAACTTTGGGTCGCTGGATATGCTGGTCAACAATGCGGCCCTGGTCACGCCGAGGGCTCCGATCGGCGAACTCGATCCGGCGATGTGGACCCGCACGCTGGAAGTCAACCTGACGGGTTCGTGGCTCCTGGCGAGGGCCGCGATTGCTCAAATGACGGCATTCGGTGCAGGCGGGACGATCCTGAACATCGCTTCACAGCTCGGCCACGTTGCCGCTCGCAACAACGGGGTCTACGGCCTGACCAAGGCGGCGTTGATCGCCATGAGTCGGGCGATCGCTGTCGACCATGCGGCCGCCGGCATTCGCTGCCTCAGTCTGTCCCCGGGTGCGATCATGACCAGCCGGCTCACGGATCGATACGGCAGCGAGGCGGCGGTCAATGAGGCGCTGGCCAAGCACTACCTCGCCGGCGAAATTGGTCGGGTCGACGAGGTCGCCGACGCTGCGCTCTTTCTACTGAATGGCGGACGGTTCCTGAACGGCAGCGACCTGCTGATCGACGGGGGCTATACAGCCGTTTGAATCAGGCGGCTTTTTCCTGAAGGGAAGCGGGGTTGCCGGCATTCATGGCGATCAGCACGCTGCAGTGAGTCGCATCCATCAGCGAGGCGCCGATCGATCCCCGCCACCAGCGATCGGCCCATCCCTTGGGACGGCGATGGCCGACGATGATCAGGTCGACGCCCAGGCGACGAGCGGCTTCGGTGATCTGCTCAACCGGTTCGCCTCTCGCCAGATGACCTTGGGCCGGAAAACCGCGCTCGCGAAGCATCGCCACCCCCTCTTCGAGCACTCGGCGATGGTGCTCGGTTTCCTCGCTCGCATCGGGCACGTCGGAAATGACCACCTCATAAAGGACCGCCGGCGGGATTGGCTGGACCACGGCAATCAGGTGCACTTCGGAATGGGCCATCGCGGCTAGGTCGCGGCACTCGAGCAGTGCTGTTCGGCCAGCCTCAGAGCCGTCGTAGGCAAGAAGGATTTTCTTGTACATGATCGAACTCCGGTGAAGGTGCGGGGAACCGTCGACGTTTAATACGCGATCAGTCGCGGCGATCCTAGCTTACGGTGTTCAAGTTGCAAGCCCAGTTGCTGTGCATCGAGGGTAATTCCTAGGCCTTACCCTGGCCGCGCCGTGGTCCCTGGCGGGTCGGCCTGCCCGGGCGTCCGGTCATCGCCGCTCGACGGGTTAAACTCCGACGCGTCGAGGGTGTGGGGTCTTGATGGATTCGAGCGTCATGTTGGCGAACGGCGTACGGTTCGAGGGGCGGGGCCGCCTTGATGGAGAGCGTCCCATCATGCTGCTGATCCATGGTGGGCATGGCAGTTGGCGACACTGGATCGCAAATCTCGATGACCTGTCCTCGGACTGGGATCTGCTCGCGCCCGACCTCCCCGGTTATGGAGAGTCCGCAGATCCGCCGGCCGGTGCGGGGCTTGGTGAACTTGCCGCCATACTTGATCAGGCGCTTGCCGGCCTTGGGGTTGGCGTGCGGCCGAGCTGGGTCGTGGGTTTCTCCTTCGGCACCCTGGTCGCAACGGCGCTCACCGGGCGCTGGGAACAGGATGGCCGAGCACCGGCTGGCTTGATCCTGATCAATCCTCCGCTGGGTCGAGAAGTTTCGCCGGAGGTGGTCGAGATCCAGCGTCAGGCCTCCGATCTCGCCCGCTCCAAGGGGCTCGCCGCCGGGATCGAGATGACGCTGCGGCAGATCATGCTGTCGGACCCCGAGCGGGTCACCGACGAACTGATCGCGCTCGGGACTCGCCAGGCGCGCGAGACCCGCTTCAAGTCACGGCCGATTTCTCGCACGATCGATCTCCGTGAGCACCTCGAGCGATTAAGTCTGCCCCGTTACGTCCTCCTGGGAGCGTCTGATCCCCATCAGCGGCAGCGGATCGGCGAGCGCGTCCCTCAGTACCGGGCGATGTTTGGCGAGGATCATGTCCTCATCTTGCCCGGCGCCCACTGGTTGCAGTACGACCGACCCGCCGAATTCGCCGCTGCGATCCGGCGGGTGACGGCGTCTGCCTCAGATCGCTGACAACACGTGGACCGCGCGACGCGCGACGTGCCCGCGAGTGCGCTCGGCGTACTGGCGCATGTGCGCGGAGCTCGCGTGGGCCGCGAGATCGGCCATGCTCGCCCACTTCTCGATGACCATGAAGCTGTCCTCGCCGATGGGGGTCTGGATCGGCGAATTCACTTCGGCATCAGTCACCGCGACATACTCGATGCAACCCGTCTCGGCCAGCACGGCGGGTCGGTTCGCCCGGAATGCTTCCAGGATCCTCGAGCGCTCGCCTGGCAGGGCGGTAATCATCGCAATCACATGAATCATGGCGTGCTTTCCTTGGACAATGGGCTTGGAGGGATTCGCCCGGCATGATAATGGTCGCGGACAACCGGGTGGCTTTCGTCGTCCGAGGAGACTGGGGATGAAGATACTGGTGCTGCATGGCGTGAACCTGAACATGTTCGGTCGGCGTGATCCGGCGCAGTACGGTACGGCCACGCTCGCGGACATCGATCGCGAGTTGGCCGTTCTCGCCGATGAAGCGGGCGCTGCGCTCGAGTGCTTCCAGACCAACGATGAAGGGCGCATGTGCGAACGCATCCATCGTGCCCTCGAGGAGGCCGTCGATGCGGTGGTGATCAATGCCGGGGCCTGGACGCATTACAGCTATGCGATCCGAGACGCGCTGGCGATCCTGCACTGCCCGATCGTCGAGGTGCACATGTCGCATGTGCACGCCCGCGAGGCATTCCGGCACCAGTCGGTGTTCGCGCCGGTTGTGCGTGGGCAGATCAGTGGATTCGGCGTCGACAGCTATCGGCTGGGCTTTCGCGCTGCACTCGGGCTGATTTCGAGCGGCTCCTGAGTCGCGCCGGCGGCCTGGGCCATCGGCTCGATGGCAGCTGCCATCGCTAGATCCAGATCCGTGATGCCGCCCGCATCGTGCGTGGTGAGAACGATCTCGACCCGGTTCCAGACGTTGCGCCATTCAGGATGGTGGTCCATCCGCTCGGCGAGCAGCGCAACTCGGGTCATGAAGGCAAAGGCCGCGCCGAAGTCCTTGAATCGGTAGGAGCGCGCGAGTGCTGGCCGTTCAGCATCGAGGTGCCAGCCGGCCGGTACTTCGGCCGCATCAGGCCATCGAGCGGTGGGTCGCATGGAATGGGGCGCGGCAATGGAGGGCTCAAGGGGCAAGGTCATTCCAGACCTGCTGGTCGACGATCCGGCCGTCTCGAATCTCGAAGCGATCGATGTAGCGAAAGCCCTCGAGCGGCTTGCCATCGACCCGCTCGCCGTGCAGCGTTCCGGAACAATGCACGATCGCCGATTGATCGCCGGTGATTGCGACGTCGATCCGCAGGAAGCGCTTGGCGATCCGGACGTAGGTCCCTCGCGAGGACTCGAGCCAGGCATCGAGACTGGGGAAGTGCCGACCACGAGGAAAGGTGGCGCTGAAGCCTGGGCCAACCATCGAGCGAGCCCGTTCGAGGTCTCGCGCCTCGGTGGAGCGCAAGAAGCTGACCGCGAGATTGGCCCAATGGAGGCCTTGCGTGCGCTGCTGCGGATCACAGGTGACGACAGATTGTTCGGTTTCGGTCATGGAAGTGGTTCCTGCGGTAATGCCCATCGTTGTATGGGCTCGATTGTCTGATGGATCGACACGCGTTGACAATCGCGCGACCTGCATCGTAGCCTCGAGCGCCTACCGCAGGGGAGATCCGTCACATGCAGTCCGCTATTGCCCACGCCGTTGATCCCATGGTGTTTGAGCCCTTCAGGATCAATCGGCTGACCCTGCGTAACCGGATCTTTGTGCCTGCGCACACGACCAACTTCGGCGCCGATCATCTACCAACTCGCCGCCACGTCGAATACCACCGCGAGCGGGCCCGCGGCGGTGTCGGCCTGATCATCTTCGAAGCGATCCGGGTGATGGAAAACACCCTGGGTCGGCCGCAGGGCGTGGCTGGCTACCTGCCGGAGGCGATCGATGCCTTTCGACCGGTTGCTGATGCCATCCATTCGGAAGGCGCGGCCTTCATCGCGCAGATCTGCCACATGGGGCGGCAGATCGAGGGAGAGTACGAGCGCACCTGTTCGTGGAGCGCCTCCCCCTTGCGCTGGTCGCTCTCGTCCTATCCGCCGCGCGAGATGAGCCTAGCCGACATGAGGCAGGTGATCGATGGCCACCTGCGAACCGCAGAAAACATGCTTCGTGCCGGTGCGGATGGGATCGAATTGCATTGGGGCCATGGGCATTTGCTGCAGCAGTTCCTGTCGCCGCTCTCCAATCAGCGTCAAGACGAGTTTGGTGGGACGCTCACGAACCGGATGCGCTTTCCGCTCGAGGTGCTGCGCCGCCTGCGTGAGGCGCTCGGTCCGCAGGCCTGTCTGGGCATCCGGTTGAGCGCCGAGGAGTATCTGCCCGAGGGCCTGACCCTCGAGCAGGCTCGGGAGATCGCCGCACTGGCCGCCGCCGCAGTACAGATCGATTTCATCCACGTCACGCACTCGGCGTATCACATGAGCCGCTCGCTTGGCACCCAGATGGCTGATATGGGTGTCGACGAGACGCCCTTCAGGCGCTTACCCGGAGCGATCCGCGAGGCGGTTGCATCTGCGGGCCATCGCCCGGCGATCCTGACCGTCTGCAAGTATCGCGGTCTCGAGGATGCGGCGAGGATGATCCGAGCGGGCGATGCCGATTTGGTCGGGATGGCCCGAGCGCATCTTGCCGATCCTGAGATCGTGCAAAAGTCGCGGGCAGGGCGTGCCGATGAAATCGCCCCCTGCATCGGTTGCAATCAGGGCTGCGCGCAAAACCTCGAAAAGAGCATCGCCTTGACCTGCTTCGTGAATCCGCGTGCGGGT
>CAZAVT010000245.1:5239-5633 GCA_964488395.1 uncultured Burkholderiaceae bacterium
GCATGGCGGCCTGCGGAGCTCGATCGCGCGCGCTTGTCGCGGTCGATCTGGGTCGTCGGTGGTGGCCCGGGTGGCATGGAGGCTGCTGCCGTCGCGGCTGCCCGGGGGCACCGGGTCACGCTGGTCGAGGCGAGTGATCAGTTAGGGGGCCGACTGAAGCTGGCGGCGGGGCTCAAGCTCCGGGAGGACTTCGGGCTTTGGTTGTCCTTTGCGAGCCGCAGACTCGCCCGGCTGGGTGTCGACGTACGGCTGGGGCAGCGGGCTGACTTGGCCTCGGTGTGCGCAGCCGGCGCAGAGGCGGTGATCCTCGCGACCGGGGCTGAGCCGCTGGCCTGGCGCCTGCCCGAGGGCGATTGGGCACTGACCCTCGATGCGGCTGCGCAGGCCGACTGGT
>CAZAVT010000246.1:0-5630 GCA_964488395.1 uncultured Burkholderiaceae bacterium
AACCGCTTCCGCTGGCTCGGCCTTCCTCCCCCCGAGCGTGAGTCCGCTTCTGCTCGCGCTCATTGCCGGCACCGGGCTTGCGCTCGCCACCCAGGGCCGCAGCCGTGCCCCCACCGTCTCGCTCTCGATCGACGATCCCGTGCTCGCCGCGGGCGAGTCCGCCACGTTGCGCCTGAGCTTTAGCACCGCGCCCCAGGGCTTTGCTGCCGACGACCTCGTCGTGGTCGGAGCGACCCTGAGCGATCTGCGCGGTACCGCCGACCCCCGCGTCTGGCTCGCCACCGTGCGCCCCCTGCCCGGCACCCAGGCGCTCGCAGGCGGGGCCGACGAGATCTCGATCACCGTGCGCGAGTCAAGCTATGACGACGGCTCGGGCCACGCCGGGCGCGGTGCAGCCCTGAGCCTGGATGCCGACACGGTCTCGCCCCGGGTGGTCGTGATGGGGGCCCTGTCGGCCATCGCCGCCGGCGGGCGCAGCCGCGTCGAGCTGCTCTTTAGCGAGCCCGTCACCGGGCTCACGATCGATGACTTGAGTGCGCTCGAGGGCCGGCTCGAGAACCTCACGGTGAGCGCGCGCGATGCCGCGGGCGAGCCCCAGGCCTGGAGCGTGGACTTCGTGGCCGATGCCACCGGCTTTGATGCGGGCGCAGCCCGCGTGATGGTGCGCACGGGCAGCTACACCGACCTGGCGGGCAACCCCGGCTCAGCCGGCTCGGGCGTGGTCGATGCGCGGGTGCCGCAGCTGCAGTCGATCACCGCGGACGCCTCCGCCGACACCCTCACGCTCGCCTACGATCTCACGCTGCAGAGCACCGCCCTGCCACTGCCTCAGTCCTTCATGGTCACCCAGGGCGGGCAGGTGCTCGCGGTGCAGGCCGTCACCGTCACGGCCAATAGCGTGCGCCTGTCGGTGCCGGGGCTTGCGAGCGGGGCGTTCACCCTCGCCTACGATCCGGGGCCCGGTGCCGACAGCACGCTCGCGATCCAGAGCGCTACCGGTATCGATGCCGAGGGCTTTTTGCGCGGGCTCGCCGCCGACGGCTATGTCAGCGGTGCGCGGCTCTACCTCGACGATGGCGACGGCGTCTTCGAGCCCGGCATCGATCGGGACACGGGCATTCTCACCGGGCGCGACGGCAGCTTCGTACTGCCCGAGTCCTGGCTCGAGCAGATGGTGGGCGGGCGCGGTCTGATCGCCGTCGGCGGGGTGAGCATCGACACGGGGGTGGCCAACACGATGACGCTCGCCGCGCCGGCGGGCTCGAGCGTGATCAATCCGCTCACCACGCTCGCGCAGGCGCTGGTGGTAAGCGGGGAGGCCGCCAGTGTCAGTCAGGCGCAGAGCCTGATCGCGACGGCGCTGGGGCTCACGATCCCGGCGGCGGGGCTGGGGCACTTTGATCCGATCGCGGGCGCCCAGGCGGGGGTGGGGTCGGCCCCCGCGCAGGCGGCGGCGCTCGCCGCGCAGAAGGCGGCCACGCAGATCGCGACCTTGCTCACGGTGGCGCAGACCCAGCAGGGCACAAGCGGTGCGGGCGAGGCGGCCGAGCGCGCGCTCGCGCAGGCGCTCGTCGAGGCGATCGCCGACCGGGCGCAGGCGATCGCGCAGGCGGGCTCGGGCTCGGCGCCACCGCCGCTCAACCTCGCCGACGCGACCACGGTGCGGGCGATCGCCGTGCAGGCGGGGGCCATTGCGACCAGCCGACCCGATCTCGAGGACGTCCGCATCGACTGGTCGAGCGCCGCGCTCGATACCCTCACCAGGATCCGCACGGCCGCCGACCTCGGTGCGGTGAGCGCGGCCCAGCAGACGCTGCTTGACACCGTGACGCCCGCGGCACCGACCCTCAAGTCGCTGCTGCCCAGCATGAACGGGCTGCCCGAGCGCTTCCTGATCGAGTTGCCCAAGACCACCTTCACCGGGACCGACCTGCGCGCGGGCGATCGCGTCGATGTGCGCGATGCGTCCGGGGCCCTCATCGCCTCGCATCAGCTCACCGAGGCCGATCTCGCCGACCCGCTGCTCTACCTCTACCCCGAGCAGCCGATCCCGAATCTCACGGGCCTGCGCCTCACCGTGGTCGATCGCGTCGGTCACACGAGCGAGCCCGTCGCCGTGGCCGCCGCCACCCTGCCCACCCAGCCCGGCGACGTGCTCGACCTCGGTGCGATGCTCTCGCCCTTCGTCCAATCGGCACTCCAGGCCGTCGCCAACTTCGAGATCCCCTTCGTGGGCACCGTCGGCTCGGTGATCGATCTGCCGGCCAAGGCCCAGTGGCTCGACGCCCTGCTCGCGCGGCTGCCGGTCTTGCGCCTGAGCTCGAACTCCGCCAGCGAGGGGCCGGTGCTCAAGTCCACCGACTCCTCGGGCTTCTTCTTCGGCGATGAGTCCAACTCGGGCTTCGTGATCGACGACACCCCCAAACCCTCCGGCGACAGCAAGACATCAGACAGCGAGTGGAAGACCAACGACAAAGGCTTCATCGGCCTGGAGCCAGACGGTCCGAGCCGTAACGACAACAGCGGCGTGAACTGGGACAAGCCCGACAAGGGCGCCGAGGCAACCGCTTATCGCTACACCGGCCAGCAAGTTGGCGCGCCCTTTCGCGACCAGCAGTTTTCCTTCAACGCTCAGACCGGCGACTTCGAGGTGTATATCCTCGAGCCCGATAGCGACGACGACGGTTACTGGTTCAACAAGGGCCTGGGCGGCATGATCGGTGGCGGCAGCACGATGGCGATGATCGACGCCAACCTCGCGGGCTACGGCGTGCTCGAGATGAAGATCGTCGGCAAGGTCACGGGCAAGATCGACGCCTACGAAATCGTCACGATCGATACCGAAAAGACCTACACCAAGTACCACGTCAACGTCGGCGTGTCCGAGGGCTCGACCGTCGCGGGCGTGCTCGGACCCCTGAGCCTGGTCGGGCGCGACCAGGCCTCAACGTACGCCAGCCCGACGGCCCAGCGGCTCAACACCGGCTTCGAGGGCGGTGTCACCCTGGGCTACCAGGACTTCGATGGCAAGAGCGACAAGCAACTGTCGATCCTGAAGGGCCTGGAGAAACTGCTCGAAAAGGTCGTGAGCGACAAGCCCTGGAGCGCGCTCACCGACACGATGTCCCTCAAGGCCTACCTCGAGGGTCGGGTGTCGGCCCATGTAACGGCCGGATTGGACCTGGGGGTGGGGAACTCCAGCTCGGCCTGGGGCGCGCTCGCGAGCCTGCTCGCCCTGTCCTTCGACACGGACCTCACCGCGCCCATCAAGCTGGTTTATGACTCGACCGACAGCAGCAAGAACGTGTCCGACTGGGGCAAGCTCCACCTGAACAACGTCGAGCTGGCCATCGCTCCAGCCATCCGGGAGGCGACCGGGGCGCTGCTGAAGGTCATCGATCCCTTCATGAAGCCGCTCTATGCGATCGAAAACTTCTTTTCCGCACCGCTACCCTGGCCCGCGGCGCTGAACAACCCCAAGAGCGTCGCCACGGCGCTACCGACCTGGGTGCCCCAGGCGGTCGTGGACCTGATCGATAAGATCTTTGCCGGACCGACGACGGTGATCAATGGCGCCGTCGGCACGATCAAGACCCAGCTCGACGCCAACAGCAATGGCGTCGTCACGGTGATCGAGGCGATTCGCCAGTCGGCGAGTTACTACTACGAGATGGTCAAGCTGGCATCGCAGATCTGGGATGCGATGAATGCGGCGGTCCCGACCCTCAAGACAACACTCACGGCGAGTGGCTACGGCTCGGTGCTGCTGGCCATCCTGGAGTCACTCGATGCTCAGAAGCAGGTCTTCAAGGTCTTCTTCGACTACATCGACTACTTCGAGGAAGCACTGACCGTCATCGACAAGCTCGAGCAGGTCTCGCAGATGCAAGCGAGCACGCTGGCGATGCTCGAGGCGCAGGCGCCGGGCGCGCTCGGTCGGCTTGCGGTGCCGCTCGGTAGCTTCACCTGGGACATCCCGGCGGGCGATGTCACAAAGACCGGCGAAAATCGCTACTCCGTGATCGACCGGACACTCGCGCCCCGGTCAGACCCCGAGCCTGAGCTGTCGAGCGCCGATGCGATCAAGCGCCTCTTCTCGGCGATCGAGCTCAAGAGCGTCGGGTCCGCCGGCACGGGCAAAGGCGGTCTTCACGAGTATGTCTACTTCCACGCAGGAATCGACGGCGTCACGGCTGACAATCTGGCAGCGATCAACTCGCTCCTGACGTCGGCGGAGTTCAGCAAGGAAATCCTGTTCCTGGACCCGAAGTACGACACGGTCAACAAACGTGACGCGGTCACCTTCGACCTCGACTACAACGGCCGGCTACTCCTCAGAACCAACACGATGGTCGAGGCCTATGAACAGATTCAACGGGTGATCTGGCGCAAGGCAAGCGCCACCGATCTCGAGACGCTGCTCACGGCCTTCAAGGCCATCTCGGTGCAGTACGACTCGGGGAAGGACCTGTTCGGGATCGGGGCCTACCTGAACCAGCTGAAGGACCAGAAACCGTTGCGGGAGATCCTCACCGGCATCCTCTATGGACAGTCGCCTTATGACCTCGACAGCCAGGCCGAACTGCAGCAGGTCTTCGACCTGGCGAATAAGTGGTACGCGGTGAAATTCGGTAATGTCTCCCCCTCCATTCAGATCTCGTTCACTCGAGAGGAGTTGAGCTCCCTGGGCCTCGACCTGTACTCCCTGGAGACTGGCTCCCTAGACCCGGTGGCGCAGGTGAACGCGACGATCAAGAAGCTTGGACCGGACAATCCGATACAGGACTTCAGCAAGGTCCGAGAGAAGGTCGATGCACTCAACGCCGCCTGGGAAAAAGCCCAGCAGGAAGCGGGTAGTTCGTCGACCAGCACAGGCGCCGTGCTCGTCGCAGCCTTCAAGAAAATCGTCGATGCGGCCAAGGTCAACAATGCCGGCACGACGCTGACCGTCGAGGATTTCAAGAAGATCGGCGTGACGGGCATCGACGCCAAGAACCTCGCCGGCTTTGCGAGCTTCCTGGACAGCACGGCGCTCAGCGACACCCACGTTCTCAATGTGGCGGCGATCCAGGACCGGGTCAATGCCTACCAGCTCCTGCTCGACACCGCGGGCGGCAAGTCCATCACCAAGGACAGCGACGCCAAGACCCTGAATGCCTTTTATAAGGCGGTCGATCAACTGCTGCTCGAGGACCGCGCCGCCGGCATGGAGCTGATCCCGCACAGGAATTACCGCATGACGATGCCGGCCGATAGTGCCCGCTCTCTACCCCTGCTGCAATCGATCGTGGCAAGACTCACCGACGAGCAGGTCGACACCTACTCCGAGCTCGATGCGATCTTCAAGGCGACGACCAATGTGCTCAAGCAGAGCATGAACAGCGACAAGTTCTGGGATCTTCAGGCGAAAGGTATCCGCAATTTATGGTACACGGGCAGCGTAACCGGTGGCGAAAACGGCTACGGTCTTCTTAACATGCCCGGCGATAACTCCACGAAGTACTACGACGCAATACAAAAATCAAAGGGCTCGTCCTTGAGCGTCGACGATCTGAAGCTGATCGGATTTCCTGATGCCACTGCTGAGACACTGACCGCGGTCAAGGCGAGTCTGGACGTCTACAACAAGG
>CAZAVT010000247.1:0-5616 GCA_964488395.1 uncultured Burkholderiaceae bacterium
TATCAGGTACCAAAACTTCGACCAGCTGACTCATGCTGTGCTCACCTTGTTAGGCTGGATCCAGGCTCAAGCCGTCAGGGGGTTGGCCTTGGCCGGGTCGATCTCATAGCGCTTGAACGCTTCCTTGACGGTCTTCATCGGAATCGCGCCCTGATCTGCGAGCGAGCGCAGCGCCGACAGTACAACGAATCGGCGGTCGACCTCGAAGTGCTCGCGCAGGCGAGCCCGGAAGTCGGAACGGCCGAAGCCGTCGGTGCCTAGCACGCGATAGTCACGACCCTGCGGAATGTAGGGCCGGATCTGATCGGCAAAGAGTTTCACGTAGTCGGTGGACGCGATGATCGGCCCCTGCGTCTTCGCCAGCTGCGTGGTGATGTAGGGGGTGCGAACCTTGGACCCTGGGTTGAGCAGGTTCCACCGGTCAACCTCGAGTCCATCACGACGCAGCTCGGTAAAGCTGGTGATGCTCCAGACGTCAGCCGCAACACCCCAGTCCTGCTCGAGCATGTCCGCCGCAGCGAGGACCTCGCGCAGGATCGTGCCCGAGCCGAGGAGCTGGACGCGCTGGCGCATGGCATCAGCACCCCGGCGCAACACATAACCGCCTCGGATGATGCCCTCCTCGTCCCCCACGCGCAGGCCGGGATGCGCGTAGTTTTCGTTCATCACCGTCAGGTAGTAATAGACGTTTTCCTGCTGCCCCACCATTCGCCGCAAGCCGTCGTGAATAATGACGGCGAGCTCGTGTGCAAAAGTCGGATCGTAGGAAACGCAGTTGGGAATCATCGACGACAAGATGTGGCTGTGACCGTCCTCGTGCTGAAGTCCTTCGCCATTCAAGGTCGTGCGGCCAGCAGTACCGCCGAGCAGGAAGCCGCGAGCCTGCATATCACCCGCCGCCCAGGCTAGATCACCGATCCGCTGGAACCCGAACATCGAGTAGTAGATGTAGAACGGGATCATCACCCGGTTGTTGGTCGAGTAGGACGTCGCGGCAGCAATCCAGGAGCTGAAGGCACCGGCCTCGTTGATCCCCTCTTCCAGGATCTGTCCCGCCTTGTCCTCCCGGTAGTACATCACCTGATCCTTGTCGACCGGTGTGTATTTCTGACCCTCGGGTGCATAGATCCCGAGCTGGCGGAACATGCCCTCCATGCCGAATGTCCGCGCCTCGTCAGGAACAATGGGCACGACCCTAGGGCCGAGCGATTTGTCTCGGATGAGCGCCGTCAACAGGCGCACGAAAGCCTGGGTCGTCGAAATCTCGCGGCCCTCTGCAGTCGGCTCCAGGATCGGCTGGAAGATTTCGAGCGACGGAACCTGGAGTTGCTCCTCTGCCTCGCGACGTCGCTGCGGCACGTAGCCGCCGAGTGCACGACGGCGCTCGTGCATGTACTGCATCTCGGGCGTGTCGTCCGACGGCCTGAAAAATGGCAGCGATTCGAGTTGGTCATCCGGAATCGGGATATTGAACCGGTCCCGGAACTCTCGGATGCTGGACGAATCGAGCTTTTTCAGCTGATGGGTGGGGTTCTTGGCCTCACCGGCCCGACCCATGCCATAGCCCTTGACCGTCTTAGCAAGAACCACGGTGGGCTGACCGCGGTGATTGACCGCTGCGTGAAATGCCGCATAAACCTTGTGGGGGTCGTGCCCGCCCCGATTCAGCCGCCAGATGTCGTCGTCGGTCATGCGTGACACCATTTCGAGCAGCTTGGGATGCTTGCCAAAAAAGTGCTTGCGGACAAACGCTCCGTCGTTCGCCTTGTAGGCCTGGTATTCGCCGTCGACGGTCTCCTCCATGATCCGCTGAAGGATGCCCTCACGATCCCGTGCGAGCAGTGGGTCCCAGTAGGAGCCCCAGATCAGCTTCAGGACATTCCATCCCGCACCGCGAAATTCGCCCTCCAGCTCCTGGATGATCTTTCCATTGCCGCGCACCGGTCCATCGAGGCGCTGCAAATTGCAATTGACCACAAAAATCAGGTTGTCGAGTTTTTCGCGCGCTGCGAGGCCAATCGCCCCGAGCGACTCGGGCTCATCCATCTCGCCGTCACCGCAGAAGACCCAGACCTTACGCTGACTGGTGTCCGCGATCCCGCGCGCATGCAGGTACTTGAGGAATCGAGCCTGATAGATCGCCATCAAGGGCCCGAGCCCCATCGACACCGTCGGAAACTGCCAGAAATCGGGCATCAGTTTCGGATGCGGATAGGAGGACAAGCCTTTCCCATCGACCTCTTGCCTGAATCGCTCGAGCTGGCTCTCCGAAAGCCGCCCCTCGACAAAGGCGCGGGCGTAGATGCCGGGGGCGGCATGTCCCTGGAAATAAACCAGATCCCCACCGTGGCCCTCATGGGGCGCATGCCAAAAATGGTTCATCCCCGCGCCAATCATGGTTGCGAGGGAGGCGAATGTGGCAATGTGCCCCCCGAGATCGCCACCATCCGGAGGGTTGTGGCGATTGGCCCTGACCACCAGTGCCATCGCGTTCCAGCGGACGTAGGACCGGATCCGCTCCTCGAACTCAGCGTTGCCCGGGGAGCGCGCTTCGAGATGCGCGGGGATGGTGTTGACGTAGGCGGTGTTGGGTGAAAACGGGATGAACGCGCCGTTGCGCCGGGACAGTTCCACCATCCGCTCGAGCAGATAGTGCGCTCGCTCAGGCCCCTCGCGGTCGATCACGGCCTCGAGTGCATCAAGCCACTCCCGAGTCTCGAGAGGATCGAGATCGGAGGGATCAACAGGGACTGGCAGCTGGCTTGGAACGGCAGACATACGGGCTCCTCGACGGTCGATCGCTCGACGGATTTTAGGAGGGGTCTCTCCAAAAGGGCAAGACATTTTTTCAAATTGAGAAATTATATTTCATATCGTGGTATGCCCAAACGCTTGGCCTTCAGTGACCGCCTCGGTACACTCGACAGATGACTGCACGACGACTCTGGTCGGTTGACGACCCAGCAACCCTGCGCGCCTTGCGCTGGCTCACGGTCACCCATGCGCTGGCGATGGTCATCTTCGCCGTGATGGTGGCGGCCTTTCTCTGGTACGCCCGACACACCGGACTGGAGCCCGCTGGCGACGGCAAGCTCGAGGAGCCGATGCAGATTGCCGTCATCGTGCTGTCGCTGCTCGTGATCGCAAGCCTGTACCTGCTGGGGCGTAATCGGCACGGACGGATGGCTGCCGAGATCGCCCGTGACCGACTTTTTACGCTCTCACCCGATCCGCTCTGCGTGATGCGCCCCGATGGCACACTGATCCGAGGCAACCCCGCCTTCGAGAGCTTCTTCTCGCCCGACGAGGGCAACGCCCAAATCATCGATCGGGCGCATCCGGAGGATCGGGATAAGATTGCTAAGGTCATCGCGGCAGTCTCCAGAGAAGGAGCGCAGGGGGTCAGCTTCGAGGCGCGATTCGTGCCGGCGCCAAGCACGCTGGATGAGGCCTCCCAGCGCGGGGGGTGGCGCTGGTTGCAGTGGTCGCTCAGCCGCGACCCACAGAGCTCGCCGACCCTGCTGTATGCGATCGCCCGTGACACCACGCTCAGGCGCGAGGCCGAGGCCGCGCTGGCCGCCGAAACCGCCTTCCGCCAAGCCATGGAGGATTCCATGGTGACTGGCATGCGGGCCTTCGACCTGGAGGGCCGAATCACCTATGTTAATCGGGCGTTCTGCGACATGGTCGGACTCAAGAGCAGCGACCTGGTTGGCAAAAGCCCCCCGTTTCCCTACTGGCCTGCCGATCAGCAGGAACTCCATCGCAACAATTTTGAGCATGTGCTCGCCGGTGGCATATCCCGCGGCAGCATCGAGACACGTATCGTGCGCAGTGACGGCACCCTGATCGACACCAAGACCTACGTATCCAAGCTCGTTGACCGCGAGGGACGTCACACCGGCTGGATGACCTCGATCAACGACATCACCGAGCCGCGCCGGATGCGGGCTGCGCTCGCCGCCGCACATGAGCGCTTCACCACCGTCCTCGAGGCGCTCGAGGCCGCCGTTTCAGTGATCTCGCTCGAGGAAGGCGGCGTACCGACCCCGGCTGGCACCGGTCTGCTCTTCGTCAACCGGATGTATCGAGAGTGGTTCAACGATGCCGGCGAGAGTCATCGCACGCTGCGGCGCCATCAACTGGAGTCGGGCGCGAGCGAATGCTTTCATCCCCAGCTCAACCGCTGGTTCGAGTTGCGTGCCCGAGCGATCCGCTGGGTGGACGGTAGCCTCGTTGAGATCCTCGTGGCCACCGATGTGACCGCACGCAGGGAGGCCGACGAAAAGCTGCGCCGCGAGGAGCAGGCACTGCAGCAGAGCGCGCGTTTGGTCACCATGGGGGAAATGGCGTCTTCGCTGGCACACGAGCTCAATCAGCCCTTGACGGCGATCGTCAATTACTGCAGCGGCCTGAGGGCCCGGATCCGCTCAGGCTCGGGACAGGGACGACCTGCTGATCCGACCATGCTGCTTGAGACCCTCGACAAGACTGCCGCCCAGGCCGAGCGCGCCGGGGAAGTGATTCGCCGAATCCGAAACTTCGTCAAGCGCAGCGAGCCGGAGCGGCACGAGTGCCCGCTTGCGGAGGTCCTCGGCGAGGCGCTTGGACTCGCCCAGATCGACGCCAAACGCCAGCGGGTTCGCATTCTGACCCAACTGCCAACCGATCTGCCACCGGTTTTTGTGGACCGGATCCTGATCCAACAGGTGCTGATGAACCTGCTGAAAAATGCCATCGAGGCATCGCGAGAAACGCCAGCGGCGCAGCGGGTGGTCACGATTGCAGTTCAGGCCCGACCCGACCATCTGCTGTGTTCGGTGACCGATCATGGACCAGGGATCCGCGACGAAGCCAGCGACCGGCTCTACGAATCTTTCTTCACGACCAAACCCGAAGGTATGGGGATCGGGCTTAAC
Source organism: uncultured Burkholderiaceae bacterium (assembly GCA_964488395.1). Classification (GTDB taxonomy): domain Bacteria; phylum Pseudomonadota; class Gammaproteobacteria; order Burkholderiales; family Burkholderiaceae_E; genus SYIM01. Next base: position 4,920 of record CAZAVT010000247.1, read on the forward strand.
ATCTGCCGGTCCATCGTCGAAGCCCACCAGGGACGCCTTTGGCACGAGAGCCCGGAATCGGGCGGGACACGCTTCATGTTCACTCTGCCGATCGTTGCCGAACAGGCTCTGGCCAGCGCCGCCTGAGGCGAATGCCGATTACTCGACGGCTGATCTGCTGCACCTCGAAACGGAATCCCTTATGAACACTGCCACTTGGCGGCCTGGCACCACGAATGGACCCGTCTTCGTGATCGACGATGACGAAGCGGTCCGCGACTCCCTGCGCTGGCTGCTTGAGGCCAATGGCTTCGCGACCCGTACCTTTGACAGCGCAGAGTCCTTTCTCGCCTCGGGAGCGGCCAACGAACCGGTGGGTTGCCTGCTGGTTGACGTTCGAATGCCGGGTCTGTCTGGGCCAGGCCTGCAGGACGAATTGCAACGGCGCGGCTGCACCCTGCCTCTGGCGTTCATCACAGGTCATGGCGATGTCCCAATGGCCGTCGACACGATGAAAAAAGGCGCGGTCGATTTCCTCCAGAAGCCCTTTAGCGACGAACGGGTTCGAGCCGTGGTCGGACTTTGCCTGCAGCGCTCAGTGCGCGAACATCAGGATCAGCTGGCCGAAAGCGAAGCGCGCGGGCGCATCGACCGCCTGACTGGACGGGAGCGGCAAGTGCTCGAACGTATCGTGCTGGGGCGGCTGAACAAGCAGATC
>CAZAVT010000248.1:0-5573 GCA_964488395.1 uncultured Burkholderiaceae bacterium
TGCCTTTGATATGATTCAATAGATGAATCAAAGTATGTTTATTTATCATTGGACATGAATCACGGTGGGCGACAGACTGCGCCGGGTGAATGCCTCAAACCCCGAATCCGACAGTCCTGCTGACCGCGATGCCGGCGCGCTCGAAACGGTCCGTGCAATCGCCCGACGCCATGCCAGCCGTCCAGGCGCGCTGCTCCCCATCCTGCATGCCGTGCAGGATGCCTTGGGTCATATTCCGAAAGGGTTTGTGCCCGAGATTGCCGAGGCGCTCAACCTGTCGCGCGCCGAGGTGCACGGTGTGGTCAGCTATTACTCGCATTTTCGCAGCGAGCCGCTCGCAGAGATCGTGCTACAGGTGTGTCTGGCTGAGGCCTGTCTAGCCCGAGGCGCGCGAGGGCTGGCGGACCAGGCGGAGCGAATCACCGGCTGCGGCATGAATCAAACACGGTCTGATCGGGCGGTGACCATCGAGTCGGTCTACTGCCTGGGCCTGTGCGCAAACGGTCCATCGATCCTTCTCGACGGACGCCCGCACGCCCGGGTGAGCGCCGAGCGGCTGCAGGCGCTGCTCGCCAGGTCGATCGATCGCCTGACGCAACCGCGGCGCGACTTCCGCGTTGGCGAGCGGCCATGACGCAAACCGCCTCAGCGCTTCGGGTGTATCTGCCGCGCGACGCGGTAGCACTCGCCTTGGGTGCTGATGAGCTCGCCCTGACGCTCACCGACGAAGTCCGTCGCAGGGGCCTGTGCCTCGACCTGATTCGTAATGGCTCGAGAGGGCTTTTCTGGCTCGAACCGCTGGTCGAGGTGCAAACCCCAGGTGGGCGGATCGGATTCGGACCGGTGTCGGTCGACGACCTTGGGAGCCTTTTTGAGGCAGGGGCGTTTGATCCGATCAGGGCCCAGGCTGCGGTTCATCGGCTGGCGCTCGGACCGGTTGAGGAGATTCCCTATCTCAAACGTCAGCAGCGTCTGGTCTTCGCGCGAATGGGGCTTACCGATCCCGTTTCCCTCGCCGATTATGAGGCGCACGGCGGTTGGACAGGACTGCGTCGGGCAGCAGCGTTGACGGGCAGTGCCGTCGTGGAGCAGGTGCTGGATTCCGGCCTGAGGGGTCGCGGAGGCGCGGCATTCCCGGCCGGTATCAAGTGGCGAACGGTTGCGGGTGCTGCGGCTGAGCACAAGTACGTTGTGTGCAATGCCGATGAGGGTGATTCGGGGACCTTTGCCGATCGAATGGTCCTGGAGGGCGATCCTTACCTGCTCATCGAAGGCATGGCGATCGCGGCGCTCGCGGTCGGTGCCACCCAGGGCTACGTCTACGTGCGCAGTGAATATCCCGATGCCATTGCCACGCTATCCGAGGCGATTGATCGGGCGACGGCGAGCGGTTGGCTTGGGCCGAACCTTGCGGGCAGCGGGCGCGCCTTCAACCTCGAGGTTCGGGTCGGCGCGGGCTCCTACGTCTGTGGCGAAGAGACCGCCCTGTTAGAAAGCCTCGAAGGGCGCCGCGGTATCGTTCGTGCAAAGCCGCCCCTGCCTGCATTGTCCGGGCTCTTCGGTCAGCCAACAGTGATCAACAACGTGATCACCTTCGCATCTGTTCCAACCATCCTTGCGCATGGCGCCGATTTTTACCGAAGTCACGGGGTCGGTCGGTCGACGGGTACGTTGCCGTTCCAGTTGGCTGGCAATGTGAAATACGGCGGCCTGATCGAGACGTCCTTCGGGGTGAGTTTGCGTGAGCTGGTCTTCGGGTTCGGCGGGGGTTCGGCGAGTGGCCGACCGGTCAAAGCCATTCAGGTCGGCGGGCCTCTGGGCGCCTATGTTCCCGAGTCGCGCTGGGACGTGCCGCTGGTCTACGAAGACTACGCCGCGATGGGCGCAAGTATTGGACATGGCGGTATCGTGGTCCATGATGATCAGGCCGATCTCGCCCAACTTGCCCGCCATGCCATGGCTTTCTGTGCCATCGAGTCCTGTGGCAAGTGCACGCCTTGCAGGATCGGTTCGACGCGCGGGGTCGAGGTGATCGATCGAATCATCAGCGCTCCCGACCCTGCGAGCCGTGCGTCTCAGGTCCATCTGCTGCGGGACCTCTGTGACACGATGATTTACGGTTCGCTCTGCGCGATGGGCGGCATGACGCCCGAGCCGGTCTTGTCCGCGCTCGAGCATTATCCGCAGGACTTCGGCCTCGCTGTGGCGTCAGGTGCGGTCGTCGTCGCGGGCAGCAGCCAGGAGACCTGAAATGTCCAAGCTCAGTCACGAGATCGACCGGGGAACGCCAGCCTGTCCTGAAGGCCAGCCGGTGAGGCTACGGATCGATGGGCATGACGTGACGGTGCCAGTGGGCACCTCCGTGATGCGGGCGGCGGCTGAGGCCGGCATCCAGGTGCCCAAGCTCTGTGCAACCGAATCGCTCGAGCCCTTCGGGTCCTGCCGCTTGTGCCTGGTCGAGATCGAAGGCCGCAAGGGCTTCCCGGCCTCCTGCACCACTCCGGCCGAATCCGGCATGAATGTTCGAACCCACAGCCCTAGGCTTCAGCAGTTGCGCAAAGGCGTGATGGAGCTCTACATCTCGGATCACCCGCTCGACTGTCTGACCTGTAGTGCCAACGGTGACTGTGAGCTTCAGGACATGGCTGGTGCGGTGGGTTTGCGTGAGGTGCGATACGGCCTTGATGGCCAGAACCATTTTCAGCCGGGATCAAGCGCTCAAGCGGATGATTCGAATCCCTATTTCAGCTTCGACCCCAGCAAGTGCATCGTCTGCAACCGCTGTGTGCGAGCCTGCGAGGAGACCCAGGGAACCTTTGCCCTGACCGTCGAAGGCCGTGGCTTTGGTAGCCGCGTGGTCGCAGGGCAGGGGCAGTCCTTTCTGGATTCAGACTGTGTGAGCTGCGGCGCCTGCGTGCAGGCCTGCCCGACTGCGACGCTGCAGGAAAAGCGGGTCATCGAGCTGGGTCAGGCCGAGCACAGCGTCATCACGACCTGTGCGTATTGTGGCGTCGGGTGCAGCTTCAAGGCGGAGATGAGGGGCGCGGAGGTTGTCCGCATGGTGCCCTGGAAAGATGGCAAAGCCAACGAGGGGCATGCTTGTGTCAAAGGGCGATTTGCATGGGGTTATGCAACCCATGCCGATCGCGTGACTCGTCCGATGATCCGCGCGCGGATCACCGACCCGTGGCGTGAAGTGTCCTGGGATGAGGCGATCGCTTATGCCGCAGCTGAGTTTCGAAGGATCCAGGCGCGTTACGGCCGCGACTCGGTCGGCGGCATTACCTCGAGCCGCTGCACCAACGAGGAGACCTATCTAGTCCAAAAGCTGATTCGAGCGGCATTCGGTAACAACAACGTCGACACCTGCGCTCGGGTCTGTCACTCACCGACGGGCTACGGTCTCGGTCAAGCCTATGGGACTTCGGCAGGGACCCAGACCTTCAAGTCGGTTGATCACGCGGACGTCATCCTGGTGATCGGGGCAAACCCCACTGATGCTCACCCGGTCTTCGGGTCCCGCCTGATTGTGGTGGATCCGCGACGGATCGACCTGGTTCGTTCGCCGCATGTGCGCGCTGAACACCATCTTCAATTGCGCCCTGGGACCAATGTCGCCCTGATCAATGCGCTCGCTCATGTGGTGTTGACCGAGGGGTTGGTTGACCAGCGCTTCGTGGCCGAGCGCTGCGAGGATAAGTCGTTTCGGCAGTGGCGGAGCTTTGTGGCGAGCCCAGAGAATTCCCCCGAGTCGGTCGAGGGCGTGACAGGTGTGCCTGCTGTTGAAGTGCGGGCGGCTGCGCGGCTCTATGCGCGCGGAGGCAACTCTGCGATCTACTACGGACTGGGCGTGACCGAGCACGCCCAGGGCTCGACGATGGTGATGGGAATCGCCAATCTCGCGATGGTCTGCGGCATGATCGGCCGCGAGGGGGTGGGCGTGAATCCCCTGCGAGGACAGAACAATGTGCAGGGGGCCTGCGACATGGGGTCGTTCCCGCACGAGCTCCCCGGTTACCGTCACGTTTCGGACAGCACGGTTCGTACCCTCTTCGAGGACGCATGGGGCGTTGCGCTCGAGGCGGAGCCGGGCTTACGCATCCCGAACATGTTCGATGCAGCGCTCGCGGGCAGTTTCAAGGGGCTTTATTGTCAGGGCGAGGATCTCGTCCAGTCCGATCCCGACACGCAGCATGTGGCCCAGGCGCTGAGCGCCATGGAGTGCATCGTGGTTCAGGACCTCTTCCTGAACGAAACCGCGAAGTATGCGCATGTCTTTTTGCCCGGATCGTCCTTCCTCGAAAAGGACGGTACCTTCACCAATGCCGAGCGGCGGATCAGTCGGGTTCGCCAAGTGATGCGGCCCCTCGCGGGGCTCGCTGACTGGGAGGTGACGGCCCGACTCTCTGCTGCGCTGGGCTACCCGATGGTGTATGCGCATCCGAGCGAGATCATGCGGGAGATCGCGGCGCTGACACCAAGCTTTGCGGGCGTTAGCTACGAGCGAATCGATCGATTGGGCAGCGTCCAGTGGCCTTGTGGGGACGAGACCGACGAGGCCGGAACGTCGATCATGCATGCCAAGGGATTCGCCCGTGGCAGGGGGCGCTTCTTCATCACCCGCTATGTGCCGAGCGATGAGCGGGTGACTCGGCGGTTCCCGCTTATCCTGACCACTGGACGGATTCTCAGCCAGTACAACGTTGGTGCCCAGACCCGACGTACGGCCAACAGCATTTGGCACCCGGAGGATCGTCTGGAGATCCATCCTCACGATGCCGAGGAGCGGGGGATTCGCGAAGGGGACTGGGTCGGTATCGAAAGCCGGGCCGGACAAACGGTGCTGCGCGCCCACCTGACCGAGCGGATGCAGCCAGGCGTTGTCTACACCACCTTCCATTTCCCGGAGTCGGGGGCTAACGTGATCACGACGGACAGTTCAGATTGGGCGACCAATTGTCCTGAGTACAAGGTCACGGCAGTTCAGGTCTTGCCGGTTGCTCAGCCCTCGCAGTGGCAGAAGGATTACTCGGCATTCAGTCGCCAACAGCAGGAACTGCTGGAGGCTGGCCAATGCGAATCGGTGCTCGCGCGATGAGTACCTCGTCGGGGGCTTTTCGCACGGCTGAGCAGAGCCTGCCGGTCGCCGAGGCCGGTGGGCCAGCCCGGGCTGGTGTGTGTACTCGACCCGCCTTGCGCCTGCGCGCGGGTGAGTGGTCGCCGATCGTTGACACCGTGGCCGAGGAAGTGCCCGTAGCGCTCCAGTACAACGGCATTTCGCAAGCCGTGATGCTTGCGACGCCTCGCGATCTGGATGACTTCGCGCTGGGTTTCTCGCTCACGGAGGGGATTGTCGATTCGATCTCCGAAATCCATGACCTGGAGATCGAGGAATCGGCCGCTGGGTTGACCATCGCACTGTCGATTGGTGGAGCTCGGTTTGCCGCGCTCAAGGGGCGGCGGCGACAATTGGCCGGACGCACCGGCTGCGGCCTCTGCGGCATTGACAGCCTCGAGCGAGCGCTGCCGAGGCTCGCCCCGCTGTCGCAGGCTTCACTCAGTGCCCGCCTCAC
>CAZAVT010000249.1:0-5518 GCA_964488395.1 uncultured Burkholderiaceae bacterium
AACATTTCCTCGCTGAGAACCGCGGCATTGGTCAGATTGCCGTTGTGCGCCAGCGTGATACCAAAGGGCGCATTCACGTAAAAGGGCTGCGCTTCTTCGGAGTCGCCCGCCGACCCTGCCGTGGGGTAGCGTACGTGCGCGATCCCCGAGATGCCGGGTAGCGCACGCATGTTGCGGGTGCGAAACACATCTCGCACCAGTCCGTTGCCCTTGTGCAGGCTGAACTTCTTGTCAGCCGAAGTCGCGATCCCGGCAGCGTCCTGGCCGCGGTGCTGCAGCAGCAAGAGTCCGTCGTAGAGAAGCTGGTTGACCGGTGACCTCGACACCACACCCAGAATGCCGCACATCGTTCACGCCTCCAATGCGCGGCGAGCCGCGGGGACGATCTCGGGAATCAGACCGGCAAATCGGCTGAGAATCTCATCGAGCACCGGGCGTGACCAGGCATGCTGCCAAGCCGCCTGCCGATGCAGGTCGATCATCGAGCCCGCGAGCGCCGCAACCACGACGATCAGCGCGGCCCGCAAGACGCCCAGCAGCCCCCCCAGCAGACGATCGATCGACCCCAGCCCAATCCATGCCAAGGCACGGGCAATGAGCCCACCCAGGATCCGGGTCGCCAGGAAAACCACCAGGAACACCAGAAACATGGAGAAAGGCAGTGGCCACGTGACCTGCAAGGCGGCGACGAGCGGCGGACTGAAAAGCAGCGCTGCAACGGCCGCGACCAACCAGGCCGCCAGCCCAAAGACGGTTCGAACGAAACCCCGCAACAAGCCCATGACCACGGACAGAATCGCGACCGACAGGATGAAGTAATCCCAGGCCGTGAAGGGCAGAAAGGCTTCGTTCATGGCGACACCAGCGACGCTTCGATGCCGTTGAGGCTGAGCGTTGCCCTCGCCTCATCCGCCTCGGCTCGGGAGGCAAAAGGGCCAACTCGAACCCAGACTCGAGGGCCCTGGGCGCCGTCTATCGACTCGGTGTAGACGGGCAAGCCGATGCTGCGGATCCGACCTGCCACAGCGGTTGCATTCTCGCTGCGGCCAAAGAGCCCAGCCTGCACGACCCAGCGACCACCACTCGATGCAGCCGCTGCGGGGGGGCGATCGGGGGCGCCCGCCACCGGCGAAGACGGGGCAGCGGGAGGCGCGGACGCCGCAGGCGCCGGGCGAACTGCGGCGGGAGGCGTCGGCGTCGGCGATGGCGATGGAGCAGGCTGCTGCGCACGCGGCGCGACGGGCGCAGCCGAGACAGGAGGCGGTGGCGGCGGCGCGGACGCCGACGGGGCGACGGGCGCCTGGACCCCGGTGGTCGGGGACTGCGGCGATCCGGTCACCGGCCGGTCTGCAGCCGCGGCCCCCGTGCCAGGCAAGGGCGTGTCGCGCGGGGGAATGTCGAGCACGACCTCAGGCCGCTGCAGGGTGGGCTCAGGATCGAGGAGGAACGGCACGCCGGCGATAACAGCTGCCACCAGAACCACTGCCCCGAGAAGCCGACGGCGTGCCCGCCGCTTGTACGGCAGGGCTGGATCGACCGCTACGGGCTCAGATCTTGAAGAACGCGCGGCCATCGGCCTGGCCTTTGACCGCGAGACGCGGGCTGCCCGAACGGGGGTTGCTAGGAGGAAGAGCGGGCTTCGGCACGGGCCACCAGTATGTCGGCTACGGTGAGAAAGGAACCGAAGACGACGATTCTATCATTCTCACCTGCGCCAGCCTGAGCCCGATCGAGCGCGGCGCGGGGCGATGCAAAGGTCTCGAGGGTCTTGCCCCCGACTGCCCCAACGCCCAGACCCGCCAAGCGCTCTGCGATCGAGACCGCGCTCGCCGCACGTGCACCCGGAAGATCGGTCAACAACCAATGGTCGACCCGCGAGCCGAGCGCAGCGACGATTCCTTCAAGATCCTTATCACGCATGACCCCAAAGACGGCCCAGGTCTCCGGGTAGAAGCCCATGTTGTCGAGATTGGTTGCGAGGTGCGCGGCAGCATGAGGGTTATGGGCGACGTCGAGCACGATGGCCGGCCGGCCGGGCAGCACCTGGAAGCGCCCTGGGAGTTCGACCGTTGCCAAGCCCTGACGCACCGCCTGCTGCGTGACAGGAATCCGATCGCGCAGCGCCTCCAGTGCCGCGAGCGCTGCCGAGGCATTGAGCAGTTGATTGGCGCCACGCAAGGCCGGATAGGCGAGGCTGTTACGCCGTTGGCTTCGCCCGCCGTAGGACCATTGCTGTCGGTCACCTGCGTAATTGAAGTCCCGACCGAACAGCCACAGGTCCGCACCGATTTCCTCGGCGTGTTCGACCAGCGACGCGGGCGGTACGGGGTCGGCGCAGATGGCCGGACGCGCTCGCCGATAAATGTGGGCCTTCTCAAAGCCGATGGTCTCTCGGGTCGGACCGAGGTAATCGACGTGATCGATATCGATCGAAGTCACGATCGAGCAATCAGCGTCGATCAGGTTGACGGCGTCGAGACGACCGCCCAGACCAACCTCCAGCACCGTGATATCGAGTCGGCGCTCAGCAAAGCAGAGAAGGATCGCCAGTGTCGTGAACTCGAAGTAGGTGAGACTTACCCCGCCCAACGCGGCCTCGACAGCCTCGAAAGCACGGATCAAATCGTCGCTTGCTATCGCAACGCCATCGATCCGGGCCCGCTCGTTGAAATGCACCAGGTGGGGTGAGGTGTAGAGCCCCACGCGATAACCGGCCGCACGCAGAATCGATTCGAGGATGGCACAGGTCGAACCCTTGCCGTTGGTGCCGCCCACCGTCATCACCACTGATTCGAGACGCAGCCCCATCCGACCCGCGACCTCTCGCACTCGATCGAGGCCGAGGTCGATGTTTTTCGGATGCAGGGACTCGATCCGGGATAGCCAGTTCTCGAGCGCGGTGGCCGGGGCCGTCATGCTCAGGACAGCGCCTCACTCGGCTGCCGAAGCATCAGTGCCAGCAGCCGGGCGATCTCCTCGCGCATCTCGCGACGATCGACGATCATATCGATCGCCCCTTTTGCGAGGAGGAACTCGGCGCGCTGAAAACCCTCGGGGAGCTTTTCGCGAACGGTTTGTTCAATGACCCTGGGGCCAGCAAAACCGATCAGCGCCTTGGGCTCGGCGATGACGACATCGCCCAGGAAACAGAAGCTTGCCGACACGCCCCCCATCGTCGGGTCGGTCAACACCGAAACATAGGGAAGCCGGAGTTCGGCCAGGCGCGACAAGGCCGCGGTGGTCTTGGCCATCTGCATGAGCGACAACAGGCCTTCCTGCATGCGCGCACCACCCGACGCCGCCACGGAGACGAAGGGGCAACGCTGCTCGACGGCGACCTGAACACCGCGCGCGAATCGCTCTCCAACCACCGACCCCATCGATCCACCCATGAAATCGAACTCGAAACATGCGACGACGGCAGGAATCGAGCGAATCGATCCTGCCATGACGATCAGGGCATCGCTCTCGCCGGTCGCCTTGAGCGCCTCGCTCAGCCGGTCGGGATATTTTCGGCTGTCCTTGAACTTCAATGCGTCGACCGGCTGCACTTCCTGACCAATCTCGTGACGACCATCCTCATCGAGGAGCAGATCCAGCCGCTTACGCGCCGACAGGCGCAGGTGATGCGAGCACTTCGGGCAAACGTGCTGGTTGGACTCGAGATCAGCCGAATAGAGGACGGCATCGCAGGAAGGACACTTGACCCAAAGCCCCTCGGGAACCTTCTTGCCGCCCTCCGGTTGCCGCTTGATGCGTGGGGGCAGGATCTTGTCGAGCCAGCTCATCTCGATGCACCGCCATGAGGCTGTGAATGGACCACCGCGTCGATCGCGCCTCGGATCTCGGCGATGAAGGCACCCGCACGCTCGGCGGCCTGGGCTGGATCCCCATCATCGAGTACCTGGATCATGCGGGTACCGATGATGACCGCATCGGCGCAGCGAGCGACCGCCGCCGCCGTCTGACCATCGCGAATGCCAAATCCGACGCCCACCGGCAATTCGGTCTGCGCCTTGATCAGCCCGACCCGATGCACGACGTCGTCGATGTCGAGGTTGCCACCGGTGATACCCCGCAAGGACACGTAATACACGTAACCGCGAGCCATCGAGAGAACCTGCTCGATACGCGCCGGCGAGGTGGTTGGAGCGAGCAGGAAGATCGGGTCGATGCCAAGCGTGGTCGCCTTGCGAGAGAAGCTGTCGCTCTCCTCGGGCGGGTAGTCGACCACGATCAAACCGTCGACACCGACAGCCGCTGACCGCTCGAGAAAGGGATCGACGCCCATGCGCTCGATGGGATTGGCGTATCCCATCAACACCACGGGGGTCTCGCGGTCGGGCTGTCGGAACACGGCCACCTGGTCGAGGACATCGCGCATACCCACTCGAAACGACAGCGCGCGCTCGCTTGAGCGCTGGATCGCCGGACCGTCAGCCATTGGGTCGGAAAACGGCACGCCAAGCTCGAGGATATCCGCTCCGGCCGCCACCGCTGCATGCATGACCGGTACCGTCGAGTCGCGCGCTGGGAAGCCCGCGGTGAAAAAGGGAATCAGGGCGCGGCGACCGGTCGCCGCGAGCCGGGAGAAACAACGGTCGATTCGAGCTCCCATGTCTAGAACCCGAGACCCGAACGCTGCGCGACGGTGTGCATGTCCTTGTCGCCCCGACCGGACAAATTGACCAACAGGATCGTGTCACGCGACATCGTGGGTGCAATGCGGGCGGCATACGCAATCGCATGGCTGGATTCAAGGGCGGGGATGATCCCCTCGATCCTGCAGCAATCATGAAAGGCCGCCAGCGTGTCGTCGTCCGTGACCGGCACGTACTCGGCCCGACCAGAGTCCTTGAGCCAGGCATGCTCAGGCCCGACGCCGGGATAGTCGAGGCCCGCCGAGACCGAGTGGGTGTCGATAATCTGGCCGTTTTCGTCCTGCAGCAGATAGGTGCGATTGCCATGCAGCACGCCCGGCGTGCCCGCTGAGAGCGATGCCGCATGACGACCGGACTGCAGGCCTTCACCGCCCGCTTCAACGCCGATCAGGCGAACACCCGGAACGTCGATATACGGATGGAAAATGCCAATCGCGTTGGACCCCCCGCCAACACAGGCGATCACGGCATCCGGATGGCGGCCGGCGATCTTGGGCATCTGAGTGAGGCACTCCCGGCCGACCACCGAATTGAAGTCGCGAACCATCATCGGATAGGGGTGAGGCCCAGCGACGGTGCCGATGATGTAGAAGGTCTCATCGACGTAGGTGACCCAGTCACGCATCGCTTCGTTGAGCGCGTCCTTGAGGGTTCTGGAACCGGACTCGACCGGCACCACGGTGGCACCCAATAGCTTCATCCGATAGACGTTCTGGGCCTGACGCGCCACGTCGTCCACGCCCATGTAAACGATGCATTCCATACCAAACCGCGCGGCAACCGTTGCTGTCGCAACCCCATGCTGGCCGGCGCCAGTCTCGGCGATCACCCGCTTCTTGCCCATGCGCCGGGCGAGC
>CAZAVT010000250.1:0-220 GCA_964488395.1 uncultured Burkholderiaceae bacterium
CCTCCCCCTCTCTTCTGCTGCTCGACGAACCGTTCTCCAACCTCGATCCGGAACTGCGCGAGCGGCTCGCGCTCGACCTGCGCGAGCTGCTCAAGCGCGCCGGCACGACCGCACTGCTCGTCACCCACGATCAATACGAGGCGTTCGCGCTCGCCGACAGCGTTGGGGTGATGAGTCAGGGGCGGATCGTTCAGTGGGATAGCCCGTATCAGCTTTATCA
>CAZAVT010000250.1:294-5454 GCA_964488395.1 uncultured Burkholderiaceae bacterium
GCGGACTTTGTCGGGCACGGCGCCTTCGTCCCCGGCGCGTGATCCGCAGCGCCACCGGGCCGACGATCCGGATCGAACTCGGCGATCTGCCGATCCGCAGCGACGACGAGCAGGCCCTCGCCGCAGCGCTCGCCGACGATCAGGGTGCGGTGACCGTCATGCTGCGGCCCGACGACGTCGTGCATGACGACACCAGCCCCGTGCACGCAACGGTCGTGCGCAAGGCGTTTCGGGGCGCTCAGTTCCTTTACACGCTGCGACTGCCGAGCGGCACGACGCTGCTCGCCCTGGTCCCCAGCCATCATGACCATCCGGTCGGCGAGAGCATCGGGATCCGCTTTGATGCGGACCACGTGGTGACCTTCGAGCGCCAATCCGCAGGCTGAGCGGAGCGCAGGCATGGCGTCGCCTGCGAGGCGACCGGCGAAAGTTGTCGCCCGAGCCGCGATTTCCCCTGCAGGCCGATTGATTTTGATCAATACTTGGCTGTTCTACAACGGGAGTCGTTGCGGTGGGAGTCGAATCGGCGCGCTGGATCGCGGGGGCATGGCTGACGGGCTGGGCTGCATGGGTCCACGTGCCGGGGGCTCATGCGCAGGGCTCGGTCCCGCCGCAGGTCCGGGCGGGTGAGGTTCGGATCGACGCGAGCGGCAGCACCACCCGCATCAACCAGCAGAGCCAGCGCAGCATCATCGACTGGACCACGTTTTCAGTCGCAAACGGCCAGCGGGTCGAGTTCAATCTGCCCAGCAGTTCAGCCATCAGCCTCAACCGCGTCACGGGTGCGAGCCCCGCGCGCATCGATGGCGATCTACAGTCCAACGGCCAGGTCTGGCTGCTGAGCCCCGCGGGCGTGCTGATCGGGCCTTCTGGACAAGTCGTCACGAGGGGGTTCCTGGCGAGCACCCAGGAAATGTCCGATCAGGCCTTCCTCCAGGGGCAGTATCGGCTGAGCGCGGGCAGCGCCAACGGTCTGATCGACCATCGCGGCACGATCCGCGCCCTTGACGGGGGCTACGCCATCCTCTCCGGCGCGAGCGTACGCAGCAGCGGCGTCATTGAGGCGCGGCTGGGCGAGGTGGTCATTGCCAGCTCGAGAGCCCTCACCGTCGACTTGGCAGGCGATCGTCTGCTCAGCTTCGCGGTTGACGGGCTCGCGACACCCGCAGCCGGCGGCGCCCCGGCGATCGAGATTTCGGGTCGGATCTCAGCCCACGGGGGGCGTGTGAGCCTCAGCGCGCGGGCTGCGACCGATGTAATACGTGGCGTGATCAACGTGTCAGGCGTCGTCGAAGCCGGTCGGGCCGTCGAGCGCAATGGAGAGATCGTCCTCGAGGCAGGGCCCGCTGTATCGGCCCGGATTGACGAGGGGCGGGTCGCTGTCACCGGCCGCTTCGACAAGCGCGGCGGCGGCACGCTCGCGGTTGGGGGGGCACTCGAGGTCGAGGGGCAGCTCGCGGTGTCGGAGGGCCGGATCGAGCGATTGGCAGGCGGGCGCGTCGGGAGCGCCGCGACGGCGGTTGATCTCGCGGCTGGCGCCACCCTCGATCTTTCGCAGGGTCTCCCGGCGGGCCAGCGACTGGCGCTCGGCGCACCCACGGGCGCCGGCACGCTCGCCATCGGCAGCAACCGCCTCGACCTCCACGTCGAGGCAATGGGTGTGAGCTTTGAGGGCAGCATCACAGGCGCGGGGGGGCGCCTCTACAAGTACGGCGACGGCAGCCTAACCTTGACCGGAACCAGCAGCTACAGCGGTGGCACTTGGCTGGTCGAAGGGCTGCTCGGACTGGCCGGGCCCCATCGCAACGCCGCGCCGGGCACCCCAGGTCCGATTGGCACAGGATTGCTCTACGCCGACCTTGGCGATGACGCGCGCCGCGCCTGGGAGCGGGCCATCGCACGAGAACTGACCCAGGCGGCCGAACGAGCGCGCCAGGCGGCCGAGCGACTGGCCTCGCTGAAGGAATTACCGACGGGCCCGACCATCCTCCCGGACAAGGCGGCCGAGGCGCTGCTCGCGTCGCAGTCGGTGGGCGGCACGACGCGGGCCCTCAATCCGTCCGGCACACCAGGGGTCGGAAGCGAGCCGGCGGGCGGCACCCCAGGGGGCGCCCCGCCGCCTCCCCCATCGGCTTCCGCAGCGCCCTCGTCTGCACCGTCCGGAGCGAGCTCGGGGCTGCCCCCCCCCCCCCCCCCCCCCCCCCCCCCCCGGCGCCCCCCCCCCGGGCCGCCCCCCCGCGCCCCCCCCCCCCCCCCCGCCCCCCCCCGCAGCAGCCCCCCTGGCTGGCGGCCCCCCCGCGGGCTCGCCGCTCGCGACCGAACGGCCAGCGACGCCTCGCGATGCCGCTGATTCGATTGACCGCAACCTGCAGGCGGCCGCCCCGCCCCCCCCTGCAAAACCAGCCCCGCAGGCCGCTCGCGCCGTGGTTCAAACCATCACGCTGTCACCGGGCCTGGTGAGCGCGCAAGTTCCCACGCCCCCTCGGCCACCCGCCGGAGGCCTGCTGGACCAGCGCTTGCCGGGCACCGGCAACGCCGCCCGCTGGTAGCCCGCCGTGCCCGCCCGTTTAGCGATCATCCTGCGCTCGCTGGCCCTGTGGCTGGCGATGGCGGGCCCGTGTGCCCAGGCAAGCTCACAGGCCCCCCCCTCGCTCCTTCCCACCCTCCTCGGGGAAAGCTGCACCCTGGAGCGACGGGACGATCTGACCCCGGCCCGCGGTATGCCACCCGACCAGGCCCTGGTTTGCGCAGGCCGCCCGACGGGGCTGTTGAGCTTCGCACCGCTGCTATCGCGCGGCGACCTGACCACCACGCAACGCCTCGAATCCGCTTATCGAAACAGCGAGAGCGCGGCCGCCCACCGCGGCGAATTGCGCTGCGCCGACGCCCTCAAGCCTCTCGCCGGTGCCCGCCAGGTGCCCGTCCTGGCCCTGCCCTGTCGGCGCACCAATGGCGGCTGGCAACATCTGGTGCTGATCACGGCCAGCGCGGACGTGCTGCGGATCGTCGACGGTCCGCCGAGCGCGTTGCCCGCAATGGTCGCGGCGCTGGTGGGGCCGCAACAAGCGGCCGCCATGGGTGCGCCCGAGGCGCTGCTCGAATCGCTCTTTGGCGAGCGCGTCCCCCTGGCGTCGGCGGCTGACCTCGATCGTTTTCGAACGATGACCCAGGAGGCTCGAGCAGCCAACGGCGTTGCCCGCTATGAGGAGGCCGAACGCCTGTTCCGCAGAGCCCTGGACCTGCAGTCTCGGCTCTTGAGCGACAACGATCCCGCCCTGGCGCAGACCCTGATGGACCTGGCCCTGAATGTCAGCAACCAGGGCCGGGATGAAGAGGCCCTCGCGCTGTTTCGCCGGGCCGAGCCGATCATTCAGCGGTCGCCGCAAGCCGCCGATCGCGCGCGCTTTGCGGCCTATCAGGGCTATCACGCGGCGAATTTTCAGCGCCATGACGCGGCCCTGCGTTTCGCCCGTGCCGCGGTCGCCGGGTGGCGCGCCGAGGTCGACGGCCCACGGGTCAATCTCGGCAATGCCGAATCGGTCGATGCGGCCCTCGCACTGGATCGTGGCGAGTTGGCGCTTGCCTTGAATCTGCTCGCCTCGATGGCGCTGCGGATCAGCGATCTGGCACTGGCCCAGGCCAGTGCCAGCGAGGCCCTGCAGATCGTCAACAGCACCGACGGCCTGCCCGGCTGGTGGCGTGCCGACATCCTGCTCACCCTCGGTCGGATCAGTATTGCCCAGGGCCGCCTCTCGGCGGCCGAAACCTTCCTCGGCAATAGCCTTGAGACCTACCGGCGCTCGAGCGGTGACAGCCTGCAAACCCTGCCGGCGCGACTGGCACTCGCCGGGGTCTACCAGACCGAAGGCCTGCCCAGCGCGTCGCTGCTGGCCTACCGCGAGCTCTTCGAGCTTCTCGATCGGCAAGGTCCGGACGCCGCAGTACACCTCAAGCCAGACGATCTGATCGCCTATGGCTCGGCGGTGATCGACCGCGCGGCCCAGTTCGGTGATCCGGCAGAGCGCCAGCCGCTTTTTGCACAGGCCCTCGAGGCACTGCAGCGGGTTCGACCCGCGGCCGTCGATAAGACGCTGCTCCAGGCCCGCGAGCGGATGGCCGCGACCGAGCCGGGGCTGCAGGCGCTCCTGGAGCGGCTGCGCACGGCCGAGCGTCAGCGCACGGCCGCCCGGATTGCGCTGTCCTACGAGAGCACCTTGGCCGACGGGCAGCGCAGTCGCCTGGTCGAGGACCGGCTGAACCAGCGGATCGCCACGGCGGAGCAAACGGTCGCCGGGCTCCATTCCGACCTGCAGGCGCACTATCCACAGTTTCGTCGCCTGGGGGGGATTGGACCAAGGGTCGCGGCAGCCGATCTGCAACAACGACTCGCAGCCCATGAGGCGGTTTTGTCCTTCGTCGTCGGCGAGCGAGCGACCTTGGTGCAGCTGGTGCGTCGCGACAGCCTCCTGATCCGTCGCATCGACGCCAGCGAGTCGATGCTCCAGGACGAGGTCGCGGGCCTACGCCGCAGCGTCGACGCCGGTGACCGAGGCCTCGCCCCCTTCGACCATGCGGCAGCGTGGCGACTCTATCGGCTGCTCTTTACCCCGATCGAATTGCAGCTGCAAGGCATTGAGCACCTCACGATCATCGCAGGAGGCGCGCTGGCGAGCCTGCCGTTTGCAGTCCTGCTCACCGAGGACCCGGCGCGAGCAAGTGCCAACGCCTCGCCGGCCTGGCTGATCCGCCGCACAGCGCTCGCCTATGCGCCGTCGCTACAGGCCTTTGCGCAGTTGCGTGATGCAGCCCGCCATCGCACCGCAGCCCCCGACGCCCTGCTCGGTGTGGGCGACCCGCTACTTTCCGGGCAGCGTGCGGCCATCGCGTCGAGCAGCCCCCCAGCGGACACCGACCCCGCGGCGGCGCTCGCCCGCTACTGTCGGCAAGAGGGGCCCGCCGACCCGACGCTGCTGCGGGCGCTCGCACCACTGCCCGACACGGCGATGGAGCTGCGCGCCGTGGCCGATGTGCTTCGTCCAGGCGGTGGTCAAACCACGCTGCTCGCGCGCGGGGAAGCCTCCGAACGAAGGCTGCGCGAGCAGGTCCTCAGCAACTATCGGGTGATCTATTTCGCGACCCATGGGCTACTTCCCGGCGAAC
>CAZAVT010000251.1:0-1504 GCA_964488395.1 uncultured Burkholderiaceae bacterium
CCGAAGACTTTCTTCAGCTTGTCATCGGCGTTGATCAGACGCTTATTGGCGCTGTCCTGTAGCTTGGCCTTCTTGATGTAGTCCCAGACGCGCTTGACGACTTCGGTACGCGGCAACGCGTCCTTGCCCACGACAGCGGCAAGATCGGCGCTCGGAGTCAGGGGCTTCATGAACGACGGGTTGGGCGTGCGGGGCTTGCTTGCTGGCTTCTTGGCAGCGGGCTTCTTGGCCGCAGCGGGTTTTTTAGCAGCGGCCTTTTTCGCCGGAGCCTTGGCTGCAGGCTTCTTGGCGGCGGCGGGCTTCTTGGCGGCGGCTTTCTTCGCGGGGGCTTTGGCTGCGGCGGGTTTCTTGGCGGCCTTGGTGGCAGTTGCCATGTCCGATTCTCCTATGTACAAACCGGGGGATAATTGAGCTTTGCAGACTCGTCGCGTGCAGCAAAGGCTTGAAGTCCACGTATTTGCAAGGATGGCTCATAAATTGATTTTCGCCAATACCTCGGGACATCGCGTGCGGTCTTTGTTGTATCGGGGTTTATCCGATGCGCGGGATTTTTATTGTGTTTTGCATCGGACCCCTGAACCCACCCTTCCATAACCCGCGGGCTGACCCTGGCCCCCATGCAACCGGGCGGGTCCCCGCCCTTCAACGGAGTCTCCATGAGCGAATTCCTGCTGAAGACCATCGACGAGCACGGTGTGGCCACCCTGACCATGAATCGACCAGAGACGCGCAACGCGCTGTCGACACCCGCGGAGTGGGCCGCCTTTCGTGATCAGTGCGAGGAGATTCGAGCCGATCGCTCGATCCGCGCGGTGATCCTCACCGGCGCGGGGCCAGCGTTCTGTGCCGGTGGCAACGTCAAGCACATGCGGGACCGCCAAGGAATCGCCGCCGGCACTCCCTGGGACATCCGCAACACCTACCGCGACGGCATCCAGCGCATTCCTCTAGCGCTCTACCAACTGGAGGTGCCGACGATCGCGGCGATCAACGGGCCCGCCATCGGCGCAGGGCTGGATCTTGCCTGCATGTGCGACCTGCGGATCGCCTCGACCCAAGCGCGCTTTGCAGAGAGCTTTGTGAAACTCGGCATCGTGCCTGGAGATGGTGGCGCCTGGCTTCTACAGCGCGCGGTCAGCCACCAGAAGGCCCTCGAGATGGCCTTCACAGGTGACATGCTCGACCCAGCCGAGGCCCTGGCCTGCGGGCTGGTGCTGAAAGTCGTCGAGCCCGATCAACTGATGGAAAGTGCGACCGCACTGGCCCGGCGCATTGCAGCCAATCCATCGCATGCGCTGCGCATGACCAAGCGTCTGCTGCGGGAAGCACAGACCGAGCGTCTTGACACCGTTCTCGAGCTGTCAGCGGCGTATCAGGCGCTCGCGCACCATACCGCGGATCACCAGGAAGCCGTGTCGGCTTTCCTGGAAAAGCGCACGCCGAACTTCGAGGATCGCTGAGCGCTCACGCGCTCAGGCAGCCTCGCCCTCGCGCTGGGACCGGC
>CAZAVT010000251.1:1514-5421 GCA_964488395.1 uncultured Burkholderiaceae bacterium
CCGGCGCCGCTCGTGCTCCTTGAGGAATCGTTTCCTCAGCCGAATCGAGCGGGGCGTGACTTCGACGAGTTCGTCGTCAGCGATGAACTCGACCGCACGCTCGAGGGTCAACTCCACTGGCGGTGTGAGAAGAATGTTCTCGTCCTTGCCAGATGCGCGCACGTTGGTCAGTTTCTTCTCGCGGATCGGGTTCACGACCAGGTCATTGTCCCGCGTGTGGATCCCGATCACCATGCCCTCGTAGACGGGATCGTTGGGCTTGACGAACATCCGACCGCGCTCTTGCAGCTTCCAAAGCGCGTAGGTAACCGCGGCGCCATCATCCTGGGAAATCAGCACGCCGTTGCGACGGCCCTCGAGCTCGCCGGCCCACTCGCCGTATTCATCGAAGACGTGGCTGGCGATGCCGGTACCCCGGGTCATGTTGAGGAAGTCGGAGTGAAAGCCGATCAGCCCGCGCGCCGGCACGCGGTAATCGAGACGCACCCTCCCCTTGCCATCGGGCTGCATGTCGACGAGCTCGGCCCGGCGACGCCCGAGTAGCTCCATCACCGCGCCCTGGTGACCATCCTCCAGGTCCATGGTCAGAATCTCGTAGGGCTCGAGCCGCTCACCGTTGACGATCCGCACCCGAGGTTTGGGCCGGGACACGGCAAGCTCATAGCCCTCTCGACGCATGTTCTCGATCAGGATGGTGAGGTGCAGCTCTCCTCGACCTGAAACGACGAAGGTATCCGAGTCCGACGTGAATTCGACCCGCAGCGCGACGTTGCTCTTCAGCTCACGTTCGAGACGCTCGCGCAGCTGGCGACTGGTGACGAATTTGCCTTCGCGACCCGCCATCGGTGAGGTGTTCACGAGGAACTCCATGGTCATCGTCGGCTCGTCGACTGAGAGCATGGGTAGTGCCTCGGGCGTGCCTGGATCACACACCGTCGCCCCGATGCCGAGTTGCTCGATGCCGTTGATCGCCACGATGTCACCGGCCTGGGCCTCATCGACGACGATACGCTCGAGGCCGCGAAACCGTAGCACCTGATTGACCTTGCCGGTGACCGGTGCCAGACCGGTCAGTGCTGGATCGCCAAACATCAGCGTGACCTGTTGACCGGACCGGATCCGGCCGCGATTGATCCGACCGATGCCAATCTTGCCGACATAGCTTGAATAATCGAGCGCCGAGATCTGAAGCTGCAAACTGCCGTCCGGATCATCAGCACGAGCAGGCACATGCTGGAGGATGGCCTCAAAGAGCGGCCTCATGGTCGCCTTGGTATCAGCCGTCGCCGCGTCAATCGCCGCGTCGCCAGCCAGCGTCTGTCCTCGCGACTGGGCCTCGGCTGCGACCTCTGTCAGATCAGCCAGCCGCTCAAGCGCATAGCCCTGGATGGCCGACGCGTAGACCACCGGGAAATCAAGCTGGTCTTCACTCGCACCGAGCCGATCGAACAGGTCGAAGGTCTGATTCACGACCCAGTCGGGTCTCGCGCCAGGGCGGTCGATCTTGTTGACCACGACAATCGGACGAAGGCCCAATGCGAGCGCCTTGCGGGTCACGAAACGAGTCTGCGGCATCGGGCCCTCGACCGCGTCGACGAGGAGCAATACGCCATCGACCATCGACAGCGCACGCTCGACCTCTCCACCAAAGTCAGCATGTCCCGGCGTATCGACGATATTGATCCGAGTGCCGCGATAATCGACCGCGCAATTCTTCGCGAGGATCGTGATCCCGCGCTCGCGCTCCAGATCGTTGCTGTCCATGATGCGTTCGGCGACCTGCTGGTTGGCGCGGAAGGTGCCGGACTGCCGCAGCAACTGATCGACCAGCGTGGTCTTGCCGTGGTCGACGTGGGCAATGATCGCAATGTTACGAATGGCGTCAGACATCTTGGACCGTCCTGGTGCGGGTCGAGATCAATCGGAGGGGAGCGAGCAAACCATCGCTGAGCGTGGCGAGCCCTAGAAACATCGGTTCATTAGCAGGGCCAGGCGTCGGTTGACCGTAGATCCGCACGCGGGCCTGCGCGTCAGGCTCTGCCGCCGCCCCAGCCGCCGCCAGGCGAATCCGCTGACCATCAAGCAGGCGTCGGGCCGAACCCTCGGGAAGATCGATGCGCGGCAGCGACTGAAGCAGCGCATCAACCGGCAGGAGCCTTGCCTGTTGCGTGGTGCTCGTGGCTGACTCGAGCATGTCCAGTGTGAACGCGCCGGTATCGAGCGAGAGCGCGCCCACGGATTCGCGTCGCAGGTCCGCGAGCCAAGCCCCGCAACCCAGCGCCTGACCGATATCCTCGGCCAGAACCCTGATGTAGGTGCCTTTGCTGCAACGAACCCGCAATCGCAAGCGGTGGTCGAGGCGGTCGACCCGCAACAATTGATGGATCGTGACCGGTCGGGGCGCTCGTTCGACGCTCTGACCACTGCGCGCCAGTTCATAGAGTGGCCGACCGCCCTGTTTGAGCGCGGAGTGCATCGGCGGGACCTGCAGAATCGCTCCGGTGAAGCGCTGCAGCACCAGTGCGATCGCTGCGTCATCGGGCAACGGGGCGCCAGTTGCTGTGATTTCACCCTCGGCATCGGCGGTCGTACTGACTTCTCCCAGCGCAAGAGTCGCGAGGTAGGTCTTGTCGGCATCGAGGGCATCGTGAGCAAATTTGGTCGCCTCTCCGAAAAGCACCGGCAGTAGACCGCTCGCCATCGGATCCAGAGTCCCGCCGTGTCCCGCCTTCTCAGCGCCCAACAACCGCCGCGCAGCCAACATCGCGTGGTTAGAACTCATCCCACGGGGCTTATCCAGCAGCAGCACGCCATCAAGCGCCCGCCGCCGACGGCGTGTGTCAGGACTTACCGCGCCGGCGGCTCCTGCAGGCGGCGACGCCATCACCGCGACGTTCACTCGTCAGCCTGTCGACGATTGGCCTGGGCGATCAGCCGGTCCATCTCGAGGCCGCGCAGTACCGACTGGTCGATCTCGAAACGAAGCTCGGGTGAGGTGTGGATGCGCAGACGCCGACCGATTTGCCCTCGGAGTAATCCGGCCGCTCCCCGCAAGGCGGCCAGACTGCCCGCCACGGTCTCAGGATCATCGGGCAAGACGGTCAGGTAGACCGTGGCATAGGCATAGTCGGGCGTGATAACGACACCAGTCAGCGTGACCAGGGCGAGCCGCGGGTCCTTGACTTCGCTGCGAATCAGGCTCGCCAGCTCCTGATGGATCTGCTCGGCCACCCGCACGCTACGCGGAGCGCCCGAGGCGGGCCGGTGTCGTTGATTCATGGGTCGGTTCGCGCCGTCCTCAGAGCGAGCGCGCGACCTCCTTGACTTCGAAGACCTCGAGCTGATCGCCTTCCTTGATGTCGTCATAGCCCCGCAGAGACAAGCCGCACTCGAAGCCTTCTTTGACCTCGCGGACATCATCCTTGAACCGCTTGAGCGAATCGAGTTCGCCGGTCCAGATGACGGTGTTGTCGCGCAGCAAACGGACCCGGGCGCCACGCCGTACGAGGCCTTCGAGCACCATGCAACCCGCGATGGTGCCCACTTTGGAAACGCGGAAGATCTGCCGGATCTCGACCAGGCCCAGGGTCTCTTCCTTCTGCTCCGGTGCCAGGAGCCCCGACATCGCGGCCTTCACTTCATCCACCGCGTCATAAATGATGTTGTAGTAGCGGATGTCGACGCCATTGGCCTCGGCCAGGCGCTTGGCAAGCTGGTCAGCGCGAACATTGAAGCCGATCAGGACAGCCTTGGACGCCATTGCGAGGTTCACATCGGACTCGGTGATGCCGCCGACGGCCTGGTGCACGACCTGGATCTTGACCTCATCCGTACTGAGCTTCTGCATGGCATGCGCCAGAGCCTCCTGCGAGCCCTGCACATCAGCCTTGATGATGAGCTGCAGGGT
>CAZAVT010000252.1:0-5402 GCA_964488395.1 uncultured Burkholderiaceae bacterium
ATGGCCGGGCGGTTTCCATGGTCGACCGCCTGCTTTACACGCTGGGCAACGTACTGGTCTATGGTCCATTGCGTAACAACCTCGGCATGTCGCGCATCCGGGTCGCTTACACGGCGGGCGAGGCCATTGGTCCCGACCTCTTCAGGTTTTATCGATCGATCGGGGTCAACCTCAAGCAGCTGTACGGCCAGACCGAGAGTTGCGCCTACGCCTGCATCCAGCCTGACGGGCAGGTCAAGTACGACTCGGTCGGCGTGCCCTCGCCCGGAATGGAGATCCGTATCGCCGACAACAGCGAGGTGCTGGTGCGCGGCGTGTCGCTGCTCAAGGAGTATCACGGCAACCCCGAGGCAACGGCCGAGGCAATCGACGCTGAGGGCTTCTTCCACACGGGCGATGCGGGCGTCGTCGACAGCGACGGGCACCTGCGGATCATTGACCGCGCCAAGGACGTTTCGCGGATGGCGAGCGGCAAGGTTTTTGCACCCAAGTACATCGAGAATAAGCTCAAGTTTTTCAGCTTCATCAAGGAAGCGGTAGTCTTTGGCTCGAGCCGGGCGTTCGTCGGCGCCTTTGTCAATATCGACTTCGAAGCCGTTGGCAACTGGGCGGAGCGCCGTAACATCGCTTACAGCGGATATGTCGATCTGGCTGGCAATCCGGCGGTCGCCGAGATGATTGCCAGTTGCATCGAGAAGATGAACCGGGAGCTTTCCCTCGAGCCCATGCTGGGCCACGCACAGATCTCGCGCTTCCTGATTCTGCATAAGGAGCTCGACCCTGATGATGACGAGCTCACCCGGACTCGCAAGGTCCGGCGCGGCTTCATCGAGACCAAGTACCAGCCACTCATCGAGGCGATTTACGGTGGGCGTAGCGAGCAGTTCATCGAGACAGCCGTGCGATTCGAGGATGGTCGGGTCGGGAAAGTCTCGGCGACGCTGCGCTTGCACGATGTGCCGACCTTCGCGCTCCAGGAGGCGACGGCGTGACGAATCCAGCCGATCTGATTCTCGAGGTGCGCGGCGTGAGCCTGTCCTTTGGCGGCGTCCATGCGCTGACCGATATCTCCTTTGACGTGCGACGCGGGGAGATCCGCGCCATCATTGGCCCCAACGGCGCGGGCAAGAGCTCGATGCTTAATTGCATCAATGGTGCGTACAGGCCTCAGAAAGGCGAGTTTGTCTTTGCCGGGCAGGTCATCGCCGATGTCAGTCCCCACCGTATGGCGCGTCTGGGCGTTGCCCGTACCTTCCAGAATCTGGCGCTGTTCAAGGGCATGTCGGTGCTCGACAACATCATGACGGGCCGGACGCTGCGGATGAAATCCGGGATGCTGCTGCAGGCGCTGCGCGTCGGACCCGCCGAGCGCGAGGAGACCCAGCACCGCGAGTTCGTCGAGAACATCATTGATTTCCTTGGGATACAGCAATACCGGAAGACTCCAGTCGGGACGCTCCCCTACGGCTTGCAGAAGCGGGTGGACCTCGGCCGCGCGCTTGCAATGGAACCCCAGTTGTTGCTGCTCGACGAGCCGATGGCAGGGATGAATGTCGAGGAAAAACAGGACATGTGCCGTTTCATCCTGGATGTGAACGACGAGTTCGGCACGACGATCGTACTGATCGAGCACGATATGAGCGTGGTGATGGACATTTCCAATCGGGTGGTGGTTCTCGACTACGGTCGCAAGATCGCTGACGGAACACCCGATGAGGTGCGCAGCAATCCAGACGTGATCAGCGCTTATTTGGGTACCGAGCACTGACGATGAGGGTGGCCTGAGTGCGCGTCACGATGCACCTCCAGGCATAAAGCGGAGACACGTACAGATGGGATTTTTCATCGAGACTCTGCTGGGTGGCCTCATGGCCGGAGTTCTCTATTCGCTGGTGGCGCTGGGCTTTGTGCTGATCTTCAAGGCCTCGGGTGTCTTCAATTTCGCCCAGGGCGCAATGGTGCTTTTTGCCGCGCTCGCGATGGCGCGGTTTTCGCAGTGGTTTCCGGCGCTATTGGGCTTTGAGAGCAAGGTCCTCGCCAATCTCCTCGCTTTTGCCGCCGCCGCCTCCTTGATGCTTGTCTTCGCCTGGTTGGTTGAGCGGCTGGTGCTGCGTCACCTGGTCAATCAGGAGGGGGTGACCTTGTTGATGGCGACGCTGGGCATCACGTACTTCCTCGACGGGTTCGGCCAGACGATCTTCGGCAGCGCGGTGTACAAGATCGACATTGGCATGCCCAAGGAGCCGATCTTCGTGCTCGACACCATCTTCCAGGGCGGTCTGCTGGTCAACAAGGAGGACCTCTACGCTGCATTGGTCGCTGCGGCACTGGTCGCGACGTTGACGCTCTTTTTTCAGCTGACCTCGACCGGGCGGGCGCTTCGCGCGGTGGCTGATGATCACCAGGCGGCGCAGTCGATTGGCATACCGCTGCAGCGAATGTGGGTGGTGGTCTGGTTCGTCGCTGGCATCACCGCGCTTGTCGCGGGGATGATCTGGGGCTCCAAGATTGGTGTGCAGTTTTCGCTCACCACGGTCGCGCTCAAGGCTTTACCGGTGATCATCTTGGGGGGCCTGACGTCGGTGCCCGGTGCGATTACGGGCGGATTGATCATCGGGGTGGGCGAGAAGCTGTCAGAGGTCTACCTCGGGCCGCTGATGGGGGGCGGTATCGAGATCTGGTTCTCCTACGTGCTCGCGTTGATCGTGCTGCTGATCCGGCCGCAGGGCCTGTTCGGCGAAAAAATCATCGATCGGGTCTGAGGTAATCGCGTCATGATCTACAGGGAAAACGGCCAATTCAAGGTCCGCTATCGCGACGATCAGCGGATTTTCCCGATCGCCCAGGACCGCTGGTTCGTCCTGGGTTTGATCGCCTTTGCCTTCTTGGTCGTGCCGTGGCTCTTCGAGGACTACGTCTACAAGGCCATCCTCGTGCCCTTCCTGATCCTTTCGCTCGCGGCGATCGGCGTCAATATCCTGGTTGGTTACTGCGGCCAGATTTCACTGGGTTCGGGCGCCTTCATGGCCGTTGGTGCCTATATGGCGTACAACGTGTTCGTGCGGATCGACGGCATGCCGCTGATTCCAGCCCTGCTGATGGGCGGGGTGTTTGCGACCTTGTTGGGCATCGTCTTCGGGATTCCGAGCCTACGGGTCAAGGGTCTCTACCTCGCGGTGGCGACCCTGGCCGCGCAGTTTTTCTGCGACTGGGCGTTCAGTCGGATCCGTTGGTTCACCAACAACAGTTCCTCGGGTTCAGTAGCCGTCGGCAAGCTCGAAGTGTTGGGATGGACGATCAACACGCCGGTCGAAAAATACCTGTTCTGCCTGGGCTTCGTGGTGGTGTTCGCCTTTTTTGCGAAAAACCTCGTGCGTGGCGCCATCGGTCGGCAATGGATGGCTATTCGGGACATGGATGTCGCTGCCGCGGTGATCGGTATCCGCCCGACCTACGCGAAGCTCACGGCCTTTGCCGTGAGCTCGTTCATCGTCGGCGTCGCGGGTGCGCTCTGGGCCTTTGTGCATCTGGGGTCTTGGGAGCCGCTCGCGTTTTCAATCGATCGTTCCTTCCAGCTGCTCTTCATTGTGATCATCGGCGGGCTTGGATCGATCATGGGCGGCATCTTCGGAGCGGCGTTCATCGTGGTCCTGCCGATCTTTCTCAATCAGGCGTTGCCACTCCTGGGAAGCCTGTTGGGATTGACCATCTCGACAGCCGTGATTTCTCATACGGAGTACATGATTTTCGGCGCGCTGATCGTCTGGTTCCTGATTGCCGAGCCGCATGGTCTCGCGAGGCTCTGGAGTATCGGCAAGCAAAAGCTGCGGCTGTGGCCGTTTCCGCACTAGTCGCCCGTCGCTGCTGCCTGATTCAGCCTCGATTGCGATCAAGAAGCGCGTTGTGTAGCATCGATTCACTGTCGTTCAACGTCATTCATAAGCAATCCATCGTTTCACAAAGGAGACCCCCCATGAGTGTGCGCAAAGTGGTTTCGGCCGTTGCGCTGTCGGCCGCCGTCTTGACCTCGACTGGTCTTGTCGGCGTCGCGTCTGCCCAGGAAAAGATCCAGTTCTTCCCCAGCCTCACAGGGCGCACCGGTCCGGTCGCTCCAAACGCCACGCCGTTTGCCAACGGCTACTGGGACTACATGAAGCTCGTCAACGAGCGGGGAGGGATCAACGGCGTGCGCACGCTGGTCGAGGAGTGTGAGACAGCCTATGCCACCGACCGGGGCGTCGAGTGCTATGAGCGTCTAAAGGGCAAGCACGGCGGGGCGACGGTTTTCCAGCCGCTCTCGACCGGCATCACTTTCGCGCTCACCGAGAAGGTCCCGACGGACAAGATCCCGATGATCACCTCGGGCTACGGGCGCAGCGATTCCGCCGATGGCGGCATCTTCAAATGGAATTTCCCGCTGATTGGCCACTACTGGGTGGCGGGTGACGTGGTGTTGCGCCACATTGCCAGCGTCGAAGGCGGCTGGGACAAGCTGAAGGGCAAGCGAATCGCGATTGGCTACCACGACAGTCCGTTTGGAAAGGAGCTGCTGCCGATCGTCGAGGAGCGCGCCAAGCGTCACGGCTTCACCCTGCAATTGCTGCCGATTCCAGCGCCAGGCGTCGAGCAGCAGGCGATCTGGCTCCAGGTCCGTCAGCAGCGGCCCGACTACGTGATCCTGCAGACGTGGGGGATCATGACGCCGACCGCTATCCGTGGTGCGATCTCGGTGGGCTACCCGCTCAGCAAGGTCTATGGAACCTGGTGGTCGGGCGCTGAGCCGGACCTCAAGGACATCGGCGCCTCGGCCAAAGGCTACAACTCGGTGATGATGCAGCATGGGTCCTCGCGCGACTCGGCCGTGGTCAAGGATATCCTCGCCAGGGTGCATGACAAGGGTCAAGGCACAGGCCCGCGCGCTGAAGTGGGCGACGTCCTCTATATGCGCGGCGTGGTGGGCGCGATGCTCGCAGTGGAGGGTGTCGTACGTGCTCAGGAGCGTTACGGCAAAGGGCAGGTGATGACCAGTGAGCAGGCTCGCTGGGGTTACGAGAATCTCGATATCGGCGCCGCCCGCCTGAAGGAGCTTGGCTTCGACGGCGTGATCAGCCCGGTCAAGACCAGTTGCTCGGATCATATGGGCTCGGCCAAGGCACGGATTCACACCTGGGACGGGTCGAAATTCGTCTGGTCCTCGGATTTCCTCGACGCGGACGAAAGCATCATCACGCCGATGGTCCGCGCCTCGGCTGAGCGCTATGCCGCCGAGAAGAAGATCCAGCGCCGGCCTGAGTCCGACTGCAACTCCTGATCAGGGGCGAGCGCCTTGACTACCTCGATGTCGTCGACGTCCTCGGGATCGGCTGTTCCGGCGCAGGATGCTGGTACACCGCCACCGGTGC
>CAZAVT010000253.1:0-3027 GCA_964488395.1 uncultured Burkholderiaceae bacterium
GGGGGGCGCAAGAGCACGGTCGCGACGCTCACCGAGATCTACCACTTCCTGCGACTGCTTTATGTGAAGCTCGGCACCCAGCATTGTCCGGACTGCCGGTTGCCGATTGAGCCCCAGTCGTTCGACGCAATCATTGCCCGTCTGATGACCGACTATCGGGGCCGGCGGATTGGACTGCTCGCGCCGCTGGTGCTGGCCCGCAAGGGCGTTTACACCGATCTCGCGAAGTGGGCCGCCGGCAAGGGCTACAGCCACCTGCGGGTCGATCGGCAATTTCTACCCACGGCTCGCTTTCCGCGCATCGACCGCTTCATCGAGCATGACATCGAACTGCCGGTGGCCGACCTCGTGGTCGACCCGGCGCACGAGAGTGACTTGCGCCGTGCGCTCGCAACGGCCCTCGAGCACGGCAAGGGTCGGGTAATGGTCCTCGAAGACCTCGCCGACCTGCGCAGGGCTAGCTTGGCGAATGACGAGACGGCCTTCATCGACGCAGCCTCGGCGCTCACGACTCGCCTCTTCTCGACCCGCCGCGCCTGCCCAGGGTGTGGCACCAGTTTTCCCGAACCCGATCCCCGCCTGTTCTCGTTCAACTCGCGACTGGGCTGGTGCACGGGATGCCTGGGAACCGGGGTCAAGCTCCCCTACCTCCCGGAGATCGACGAGCGGCGACGTCAGGACGAGGACCAGAGCAGCGAATCGGTCGGTGCGATGGCCGAGCGACTCGCGGACCGAGTGGTCGAGGACAGCGCCGACGAGCAGAGCGGGGAGGTTTTCGTGCAGACCTGCGAGTCCTGCGATGGCCGCCGCCTGAACCGTCACGCACTGGCTGTCGAGCTCGGCGGGCTGTCAATCGCCGAGCTGACCGCTCTGCCAGTCGGCGAATGTGGTCACTGGCTCGACCGGATGGATTTCACCGGCCGCGCAGCGGAAATCGCCCGGGATGTGCTGACTGAGATCCGCTCCCGCCTGCGATTCCTCGGCGATGTCGGGCTCGACTATCTGGCGCTCGACCGGGCGGCTCCGACGCTGTCGGGCGGCGAAGCCCAGCGAATCAGGCTCGCCGCCCAACTGGGCTCGAACCTGCAGGGCGTCTGCTATGTGCTCGATGAGCCAACCATCGGGCTACACCCCCGCGACAACCGGATCCTGCTCGACACGCTTGCGAGGCTGCGCGACAAGGGCAACACGCTTCTCGTGGTCGAGCATGACGAGGACACCATTCGACGCGCCGACCATCTGATCGACATCGGCCCGGGCGCGGGACGCCTAGGTGGCCGGGTGATGGCTGCGGGCGACCGTGACCACCTGATGGCCTCGCCCGATAGCCTGACGGGCCGTTTCCTGGCCCAGCCCCTGCAGCATCCGCTGCAACCGCGTCGACCGTGTCCGCCGGAGCCAGGCAGCGGCTGGCTCCGGCTGCGCAGGGCGCACCGGCACAACCTGCAATCGGTTGACGCAGCGATCCCTCTCGGACGGCTGATCGTCGTGACCGGAGTGTCGGGCTCCGGCAAGTCGACGCTTGCCCGCGAGGTACTGCTCGCCAATGTGCGCGCGCAAGTCCAGGCTCGTAACCTCGGCCGCACAGCCCCGGCATGGTCGGGGGTCGACTCGATCGAGGGCTGGACGGCCCTCACCCGGGTCCTCGAGGTCGACCAGACGCCGATCGGCAAGACACCGCGCTCATGCCCGGCCACTTACGTCGGCTTCTGGGACGCGATTCGCAGGCTGTTTGCCGATAGCGCCGAAGCACGGTTGCGGGGCTTCGGTCCCGGGCGTTTCAGTTTCAACACGGGCGATGGCCGCTGCCCAGTCTGCGAAGGTCAAGGTGTTCAGACCATCGAGATGAGCTTCCTTCCCGACGTCAAAGTGCTGTGCGAAGCTTGCCAGGGACAGCGGTTCAACCCCGAGACTCTGACGATCCGGCTGCGTGAGCGCTCGATCGGAGAGGTACTGGCCATGAGCGTCGACGAAGCCCTCCCCTGGTTCGAGGCCCACCCGTCGATCGCACATCCACTGAAGTTGCTGCAGGATGTTGGTTTGGGCTACCTGACCCTGGGTCAGCCAAGCCCGACACTCTCAGGCGGCGAAGCCCAGCGTATCAAGCTGGTCACAGAGCTTGCCAAGGTCCGTGGCCTCTCGGGACTCGACGCGCCCGCTCGCCGACAAGCGATCCGCACACCCCAGAGCCATACGCTCTACGTGCTCGACGAACCGACCGTGGGGCTGCACATGGCCGATGTCGAGAAGCTGGTCCGCGTCATGCATCGGCTGGGCGATGCGGGCAACACGCTGGTCGTGGTCGAGCACAATCTCGACATCTGGGCCGAAGCAGACTGGATCATCGATCTCGGACCGGAAGGCGGTGCAGGGGGCGGCCGGGTCGTGGCCGAGGGCCCTCCCGAAGCCATGGCCGAGCGCGTCGCCTCTCACACTGGCCAGGCACTCGCCGAGTTCATGGCGGGGCGAAGGGCCGTATGAGCCTGCGCCGGTTCAATGGAGCGCAAAGCCGCTTGGGCTGCTCACCCAATCGGTCGGACATCCGGCGATGAGATCAACCCTGGCGACTTTGCCGAATCTGATCACCATCGTCCGCGCGCTGATGATCCCGGTGATCGCCTATCTGCTCGCGCGACGATTGTTTGACGAGGCTCTGGTCCTTTTCACGTTGTGTGCTGTTGGCGACCTGATCGATGGGCAGCTCGCTCGGCGCTGGAACCAGAGAACGCGCTTTGGCGCGATCGCCGATCCTCTGGCCGATAAGCTGACCATGCTGACCGTGACCCTGATGCTCGCTGCCGAGGGGCTGCTGCCAGGGTGGCTCGCGGTCGCGGTCATCACGCGAGATATCGTGATCGTGTTCGGCGCGCTGGCCTTTCATTACCTGGTTCATGAATTCGAAATGGCACCGACCCGGCTCTCCAAGCTCAACACGGCGCTCGAATTCATCGTGCTGACCGCCGTCCTGATCCATGCGGCGGAATGGCTCGACCTATCAACGCTGCTGATGCCGGCCTACATCACGGT
>CAZAVT010000253.1:3037-5380 GCA_964488395.1 uncultured Burkholderiaceae bacterium
GGCGGTAGAATCGTCATTGCCGTTTTAGCCCAGACGCCAGGGTCGCAACGGCATTCAACCGACCGGAGCCCCGCGCTGATGGAACTCAATCAACAGGAAGTGAAGACACCGCCACGGCCGGCGGCCACCGTCATGTTGCTTCGAGATAGCGCGAGCGGGCCCGAGGTCTTCATGATGCGGCGCCATGGCAATTCGGATGTACTGGGGGGAGCCTACGTGTTTCCGGGCGGCAAGGTCGATGAGGACGATCACGCCGACGAGGTGCTGGATCGTCTCGACAGCGACGTGACCTCGCTGCACGCGCGGCTAGCCGATCCAGATCTCGAACCCCTGCGAGCCGCGGGCTACTTTATCGCGGCGGCCCGTGAGACTTTCGAGGAGTGTGGCGTCCTGTTCGCACAGGGCGCAGACGAATCGGTCGCCCAGGCCGCGACTGCTCGGGCGCGCGAGGGCTTCTCATTCGTTGAAGTGTTGCAGCAGATGGGCCTGCGCCTTTGCCTCTCGGCGCTCACGCCGTGGGCGCGTTGGGTCACGCCCCGGGTACCTTCGTCCTACAACAAGCGCTTCGATACCCGCTTTTTTGTCGCCCACGCGCCTGGCGATCAGGTCGCCCGCCACGACAATCGTGAAACCACCGAAGGGATCTGGGTCCAGCCGCGCGCGGCGCTCGAACGGTACTGGGCCCGAGACATCGAGCTCGCACCGCCTCAGATCATGACCCTCGCACATTTCGCACGGCTACCCGATGTCGCCGCGATCATGGCCGAAGCCAGCCGGCGCGCCCCACCCCACGTCGAACCCGAGCCCATCATGATCGAGGGTGGTCGGATGGTCGCCTATCCCGGCGACCCGCTCCACCCCATCAGGACGATCGCCATTCCAGGCCCCACCCGCCTTACCTGGCGGGGAGGACGCTTCGAGCCGGTCGAAGGCGGTTTCGAGGCGTTTTTCAGGGACTGAGCAGCGCGATCACTTCGCAATCGCGCAATGACCGCCACTCGCGGTCTGACCCGAACCAGCGGCGATCAAGGGCGGTTCGTGGCGCAGATCGACGGGCTCGGAGCGCACGAAGTCCCAGCAGATGAAGCCAGCCAGCAGCGCCCAGAAGAGCAGCGCGCGCAGACGACCGGACGGGCGAGATGCTTGAGAGGCGGTCATCTCGGCACCTTTCAGAAGCGCAACCGCTCGCGCACGCGGATACCAATCAAGGTCCCCGCAAACGCCATGGGTAGCCAAATCCAGCCGTGCAGGCTGCCGGTCGAAATGCCACTCAGCATGGCACCCACATTGCAGCCAAACGCGAGGCGGGAGCTGTAGCCCATCAGGAGGCCCGCAGCAAGCCCGACCAGCCACTGCGTACCGGACAGCGGCCGGCTTGTCTCGCTCCCGCGGGCTGCGACCCACAGCGCTCCAGCCAGGATCCCGATGTTGGTGATCGACGTGACATCAAGCAGCAGGGTCTGCGTCAGTCGAGCCGCGTTGCCAGGTTGCGCCCAGAAACCATTGGCCGCGGGATCCCAGAGCCCGCTCGCAACCGCCACTTTGCCAAACCACAGACCGAAGCCATAGACCACGCCCCAGGGTTGCCCGGCGATCAACAGGTTCAGGGTCGCGAGCAGGGCCAGTGCGATTGCACCGACAACCCAGCGCCGCTCGAACCAGCTTCGTCCGGGTCCGACCCAGAGCCGCACGGCAACGGCAAGGATCGCGAGCAGGAGGAGCGTCACGCCGATCGAGACGCCGGCTCCCGTCCGCTGAACGAGGCCGATCGGCTCGATCTGTCCCAACGATAACCAGCTCTGCACGTGGACCGATCCAAGAAAGCTGCCTAGCGCGAAGAGCGGCAGGATCCCAAGGTTGAGTGGGACACCCAGACCCGCTTTATAGAGAGTCCCGGAGCCACAACCGTCGGCGATCTGCATGGTCAGCCCAAAGACAAAGGCGCCGATCAGCAGGCTCAAGCTGGGCGGACCGAGCGCCGCCTGCAACTCGGGAAAGCGCGCAAGCAATGGCATCGCCAGCGCGGCCGCCAGCGCAAGCAACAAGAGCTGGCCCGTCACCCCCCGCGGATCGCGCTCCCTGACCAGCTGCCGCCAGCCCGTCGTGAAGCCGAAACGGGCAGCGGCCAGAGCGGCCCCGAGGCCGACGCCGACCAGCAACAGGACCGCCTGGCGAATCGAAACCTCGAGCGCGAGAAAGGCGGAGAAGGCGGCGATCAGCGCAGCCAGGGCGAATCGGTTCTTCATCAGTTGAAGGTACGGGCCGTCCAGATCCGCAGATCGACCAGCAACTGTCCGACCCGGCCCGGCCCCTCCACCGGCAAGGCCTTGGGCGCACTCGTCC
>CAZAVT010000254.1:0-689 GCA_964488395.1 uncultured Burkholderiaceae bacterium
AGCCACCACGGCACTGGTCTTTCAGCTGGCGTCGCTCACCGATGTGCACTGGACGATGTCCGGCGAGGTGGTGCTCATGACCCTCCTGGGCGGCATGGGCACGATCTTCGGTCCTGTGGTCGGCGCTGCCGTGATCATCACCATGCAGAACTACCTCGCGCAATTCGGTGCCTGGGTGACGATCATCCAGGGCATTATCTTTGTGGTCTGCGTTCTGGCCTTTCGCCGCGGCATCATTGGCGAACTCGCCCATTGGCTTCGCAAGCCACTCTGAGCTCCCGGTTGAGCGCCGATCGGTTCGCCGCCCACCGACCCGCCGTGATCTCACAAAGCCTCTAAGCCCCGACGCGACGTTCCAGCCATGCCTGTGCGGTCCGAGTCCCCGGATGTGCTGATCGTCGGTGCGGGCGTGATGGGCGCCTCGCTCGCCCGCTGGCTGGTGCGCCTTCGTCCGCAGTGGCGGATTCTGTTGATCGAGCGCGACCCGCAGTTCACCCAGGCCTCATCGTCCTTGTCGGCGAGTTCGATCCGACAACAGTTCAGCTGCGCCGTCAATGTCGACCTGTCGCGATTCGGGATCGAGTTCCTGAGAACAGCCTCGCGTGAATTGCCGGGCCTCAACGGGCCCAACCCCCTGTCGCTGCACGAAGGGGGATACCTCTACCTCGCCGATTCATCGCAGTGCGAGG
>CAZAVT010000254.1:699-5347 GCA_964488395.1 uncultured Burkholderiaceae bacterium
TGCGGACGTGGCGCTTCTCGATCCCGCCGAGATCGCGAGACGGTTTCCCTGGCTCAATCTCGAAGGCGTAGCAGCCGGTAGCCTGGGCCTCACCGGCGAGGGCTGGTTCGACGGACCGGCCCTGCACCAGGCGCTCCTCGCTGACGCGCTCCAGCACGGCGCGCGCCGGCTGACCGGCGAGGTGACGGGCTTCATCCTCGACGACGCGATCGGAGCAGCCGCACACGGCCGGGTCCGGGGCGTGCGCCTTGCCAATGGTCAAACCATCGAGGCCGCGCGGGTGGTCAACGCAGCGGGCCCCTGGTCAGGTCATCTGGCTACCCTGGCCGGACGCTCGCTGGACGTCTACGCAAGCCGTAGGACCGTGTTCGTTCTCTCCTGCCCGTCACCGCTTCCAAACTGCCCCCTGTTGATCGATCCGAGCGGCTTTTGGTTGCGGCCGGAGGGCCCACTGCTCCTCTACGGCGCGGCACCGCGCGACCCACGACAGGACCTGCCGCTCGATCCCGACTGGACCGAACTCGACGAAAACGCCTGGTTGAGACTCGCGCAGCGCATCCCCGCGCTCGAGGCGATGAGGATCGAGCGCGCCTGGGCCGGCTACTACGAGATGCACCGCTTCGATCACAATGCCGTCATCGGCCCGGACCCAACGATCGAGGGTTTCTGGTACCTCTGCGGCTTCTCGGGTCATGGACTGCAGCACGCGGCTGGCGCGGGCCTCGCCCTTGCCGAATGGCTGTGCGAGGGGGCGCCGCGGACGATCGACGTGCGTCCGCTCGGACCCGACCGACTGTTGCGCGACGAACCCCTCCTGGAACTCAACGTGATCGGCTGACGGCAAGCGGGCACCCCCTGCCGCCGGCGATTGAAATGGGCCGGCCGACTCAGTGATGCGCCGCCTCGCGCAGAGCGAGAAGGTTGGCTTCAGAGGTCGATGCGATCTGAACCGAACAGCCTGGCCCGAGCAACAGGCCCCGCCCCTGGGTCTGCTCGATCGCCTCGCGGGCCCGCTCAAAAACAGCCTGGGGCGTCCCCCTGGCGAGGGTGCGCGCGTCAACGCCACCGCCCACAGCGCGCCGGCCAAGCCGTATCTGGCCCTCTGCGAGAGAGGGGTTGGCGCCGGCGTGGTTGTCCCAGTGTACGACCTGTACGGGGTAGTCGGACATCGCATCGATCTGAATTCGGTCCTCGCACAAGTGCAGCAGATTGCACCAGAGCGGCCGTGCAGCTTCGAGTACCTGGAGGTCGAACGGGCGCACAAGCCGCGAGTACTGCCCCGCATCGAGTTTGAAGTCGTTGGCCCACTTGGTCGAGAAAAAGATCCCATCGACGCCTTCGGCGACCAGACGCCTCACAAACCGGGAAAACGTTTCCGCAATTGCCGCGAGAGCAGCCTCCAGGGCCTGCGGATCGGCATCAATGTGGGCCTTGAGCATCGCAGCATCGCGATCGATCAGCTTTTCGGCGACATCGAGTGGTGAGAACACCGTCATGATCAGTGGCACATCGTCCGGCAACCGGCTGCGGATGAGTCGCAACGCCGTGATCTGCTCAAGCAGGGACGGATCATCATCCGGCAGCGGGCGGATCTGCCGCCATGCGTGGGCAGAATCGATCGGGTGCCCGGTGCACTGGTGACCCAGCGCCGGATCAGTTGAAGGCCGGTAGCGAAACCCCCAGCCCTCGACGTGATAACTGGCCCGTGCATGTACTTTCAGGTAGTCCCAGCCATAACGCTCGAAAAATCCGAGCATCACCTCCGCGAGGCCCTGGGCAGTGATCTCCTGGGGGAAAAAATGGCCCCAGGCGCTGACGGGCACCCGATCAGGCTGCCCGCCAGTCACGGCAGCCTCGAGTCGCTGGCGGCGATTCATGGTCAGGCCTCCCAGATGGTCCGAAAATATCGAAGCCAGTTTTCCCCGAGGATTTTGAGCATCCTTGCCTCGGTCCAACCCGCCCGGACCATCGCCTCGGCCAGCATCGGGCGCTGCGCGAGGGGACCCAAGGGCTTGACGACCTTCTCGCTTCCCCACGGCGTCAGCACCCTGGCGTAGCCCTTGTCTCGATTGCACCATTCGAGAAAAGGGCTGGGGCGCGCATGACCCTCGGAGGCGTCCGAACCGACACCGACATGGTCCTCACCCACGAGGTCAATCACATAATCCAGCGCCTCGACATAATCCTCGAGGGTCGAGTCGTTAC
The DNA here is from genome assembly GCA_964488395.1 of uncultured Burkholderiaceae bacterium. Classification (GTDB taxonomy): domain Bacteria; phylum Pseudomonadota; class Gammaproteobacteria; order Burkholderiales; family Burkholderiaceae_E; genus SYIM01. The sequence continues at coordinate 2,905 of CAZAVT010000254.1, forward strand.
CCCGTCGCATGTGGGGACCAAACTGGGACAGGCCGATCATTCCCCCCCTCGCACCGATCGCGCGGATCAGTTCGTCAGACTTGTTACGTCCACCCTCGCGCATCCCGGCCGGAAGAATGTGGGAAAAACAGGGTGGCTTGGGGGCCTGGGCAATGACATCAGCGGTCGTTTGCTCACCAACGTGCGACAGATCGCAGACGATCCCGACCCGCGCCATCTCGTCGATCACTTCCCGGCCGAAGCCGGTCAATCCTGAGTCGCGTGTCTCGGAGTAACCAGCACCCGAGTAGTTCTGGGTGTTGTACGTCAGCTGCATCTTGCGCACGCCGAGTGCCGCGAAGATCTGCAGATAATCGATGCGGTCCTCGATACCCGACGTGTTCTGCCAGGACAGGATGACCCCGGTCTTGCCCTGCTCCTTGGCACGGAGGATGTCTGCAGTGCCATGCACCGGGATGATCAGGTCGGAATGCTCGTCGAACCATCGCCGCCAACGCAACACCTGATCAATCGAGTCGCGAAAATTCTCCCAGAGTCCGCAGGTGCAGGAGACCGCCGTGAAGCCACCCGTTCGCCAGGACTCGAAGATCTCGCGCGACCAGTTACTGATGTTGAGGCCATCGATCACAATGGCCTTTGCGTAGATCGGATTCATCGGATGTCCTCGCGCCGCGCGATGACGCAGCGATGATGGCAATCAGTCGACCTTGATGCCGGCGGTGTCGATCAGTTTTTTCCACTTTGCGAGCTCCGCACCAATGAAGTCGCGCAATTCGCTGCGCGTTTGCTTCATCGGGACAAAACCCATCCCAGCAAGCTTCTCCTGCATGCCAGGGTCGGCCAAAATGGTCTGGATCGCCCGGGCCTGACGCTCGACGACCTCAACCGGGGACCCACGCGGGGCCAGCAAAGTGACCCAGCCCGTTGCCTCGTACCCAGCGACTCCCTGCTCGGCCACCGTGGGTACGTCGGGGAGAAAGGCCGAGCGTTGCGCCGAGGTCACTGCCAGTGCTCGGACCTTGCCCGATCGTACGTGGGGCATCATCGCGGCAATCGTGTCGGACATGAAGCGAATTTGCCCGCCGAGGAGATCAGTCAATGCGGGCGCGGACCCCTTGTAGGGCACGTGCAACAGCTTGAGTCCCGCCGCGGCAGCGAAGTATTCGACGAACAGATGCTGAGTCGTTCCGGTACCCGACGATCCGTACGTGATCTGACCGGGCGCCGATCGGGCCGCCTGAATCAATTGCGGCAGGGACTGAATCGGCGAGTCGGCCGAGGCCACAAAGAGTTGGGCAACGCTCGCGACGCCGCTGACATGATCGAAATCCTTGATCGGATCGTACTTGGTGACCGACGGTTGCAACAGAGGCGATATGGAGATCGGGCCACTCCCGCCCATCACCAGCGTGAGCCCATCGGGCGTTGCCTTGGCGACGGAGTCAGTCCCCAGCAAGCCGCCCGCGCCCGGGCGGTTTTCCACGATCGCAGGTTGGTCCAGAAGGGCGGGCAGGCGCTCAGCCAGCATTCTGATGATCAGATCCGCCCCCTGCCCCGGAGGAAAGGGAACCACCAACCGCAAGGGGCGATTCGCGGAGGACTGGGCAAAGCTCAGTGACGCTGGCAGGCTCATGAGCGCTGCGATCATGGTCCGACGGTCGAGCACGGTGCACTCTCCAGGTTGAGCACGGAAGCATCGACGCATCCGGGACGGCGTCGACTCCGCGCGTCGACAGTCTGCCGAAAACGTCTCGAGGCGGCAACCTCGAAGAAATGCGCTACGCGTCACCCCCGTACGCGATGCGATGCGCCTCAACCAGCACCTCGTCGAGCACGCGCCCTCGTGCATAGAGGGACAGCGACTCGGGCCGCGCCACCCCAGCGGGCAAGGCTGGACTGGGCTCCGGATCGCCGATCACCATCCGGATCGGGAGCCGCTCGGCATAAATGGGCAGCGGCAGGTCCTCGTCGTCATCGACCACGCCACGGGCACGGATCTTGGCCGAGGCTTGCTCGATCTCCATCCAGAGGACGCTGGTCGCCTTGACCTCCTGCGTCGTACTGGGGCGCAAGTCGGCGGTGCGGTCCGGAAAGAACCGGTCCACCATCATCTTGAGCGCATGCGCTTTCTGCTCGGGGTCTTCGAGCAAGCGCGCCCGACCGAAGGCGAGTACCGACCGGTAATCCGCAGAGTGGTTGAAACCGCAGCGAGCCAGCACCAGGCTGTCGAGATGGGTGACGGTGAGGCAGCAGGGTTCGCCCTCGGAAAGATGGCGCAGCATGCGGCTCGCGCTGCTGCCGTGCCAGTAGAGGCGGGTGCCCTCGCGCCAATAAAACGTGGGCGTGCAGTAGGGCTGCCCGTCCATCACATAGGCGACATGACACAACATCCCTGCATCGAGCCAGGCGTGGACCGTCGCATGGTCGTAATGGCCCCGATCGT
>CAZAVT010000255.1:0-5338 GCA_964488395.1 uncultured Burkholderiaceae bacterium
CGCGGCGGGCATGGATCTGTCGGCCGACCTCGACCATGGCATCCCAGGTCTCGGGCGGCTGCAGGTTCAGGCGGCTGAAGAGGTCCTTGCGGTAGAAAAGCAGCTGGACGTGACCCCGGATCGGGAATCCGAGGATATTTCGTCCCTCCCCGTTGCCATCGCGTGCGGCGCGCAGGTGGGCATAGGGGTAGCGGTCCTCCATGTCGATCTTTTTTTCGGCCAGCCGCGTGTACAGCGGCTCAAACAACGAGTAGAGCGAGGGTCCCCAGACGTCCATGGCGCTCAGGACGTCATATTGATCGGTCTTGGCAACGAGCTCGGCGGTGAGCTTTTCTCGCATGCTCGCAAAGGGTACGTACTGGTAGCGGACCTTGATGCCCGTTTGGGCTTCGAACTCGCCGAGCCGGGCCTCATGGGCGCTGAACTGCGGCGCCACCACGGAAAGCACGTTCACGGTCGTGCCCGCGTAAGGCTTACCGGGCCGAAGCGCGGGGGTATTGGCCAGCGCCGGCGCCGCGGCAGGGACCAGACCGCTTGCAGCTGCCATCTTCATCAGTTCGCGTCGTTTCATGATTGTCTCCTTGGGAATCATCGGTGGGTCAGGTTGGAGCGCCTCAGGCTCTGCCGGGCACCCGTGCAGCATCAGCGAGTGCACGGGTGATCACACTACTGATCACCGAGCAGAAGAAGCGAGTTCCGTAGGTGGCCAGCCGATCCTCATCGGTCTGGCTGAACGCCAGCGTGCCTGGGCATTTGCCCGCTCGGGCCACTTCGCGAAGGCTATGCTCGATCGCCGCCGCCACTTCCGGATCCTGCCAGCGGTGCTCGTGGCCCATGCTGTGCGCGAGGTCGTTCGGGCCGACGAAAACAGCGTCGATGCCTGGGACCGCCGCGATGTCATGGGCGTGCCGAACGCCCTCGGGCGTCTCGATCATCGCGACCAGCCCGATGCCTTCATTGGAACCCCGGGTGTGCTCGGCGCCGCCGAACGCACCATAGCCAGCCGCACGGGTGCTGAATGCGCTACCGCGTGCGCCGCCTTGACCGCCGGGCAGCGGATAGCGCACCTGCCGGACCAGCTCACGCGCCTGCTCGGGGCTGGACACCATCGGAATCTGGACGCCGCTTGCCCCGAGGTCCAGCACCCGGGCGATGTCGTGCGGCAGGCAGCGGACCAACGCAACGATGCCACTGGCGCGCGCGGCCCGAAGCATGTGCTCGGTGGTCTCGAGACTGGCGCTGCCGTGTTCATTGTCGATCACGACAAAATCAAATCCTGCAAACGCGCACATCTCGACCAGTGCCGGGCTCGGGATGCCGACGAAGATGCCACGCAGGCGCTCGCCGCTCGCGAGCATCGGTCTGAGGCGGGCATCGAAGGGGCGCTGAATCGGTGTTTTCATGTTCAACCCCTTCCTTGCCGGTTGGATTGACTACGGGCCAAGCGAGCACCCTCGGCCATGCTGGCGAGCTTGGCCCATGCGATCGGCGGATGGACCGCGCCATAGCCCGCAAAGGTCCCGAAACCGCAGTCAGTCGCCGCCATGACTCGATCTGGCCCGACGATGGCGGCATACGTCTCAAGCCGTTGGGCGATCAGCCGAGGATGCTCGATGAAATTGTTGGTTGAATCGAGGACCCCTGGCGCAAGGATTCGCTCGCCGAGCAATCCGCGGCGCCCGGCCTCGGCCCAGATCTCCCATTCGTGTCCGTGGCGTGGGTTGGCCGACTCGAAGACGAGTGTGCCGACCTGGGCTTTAAGGACCACCGGCAGGATCAGGTCGAGGGCGACGTCATAGTGGTGAGGACCCTCGTAATTGCCCCAGCACAGGTGCATCCTCACCCGCTCAGGTGGGATACCGCGCAAAGCGTGATTCAACGCTTCGACCTGCAGGTGGGCATTGCGCAGGAATTCAACGTCATCGACATCGCGAAAACGGATATGTCGCCCCATCGCCAGGTCTGGTGAGTCGATCTGCAGGTCCAGTCCCGCATCGACAATAGCCCGGTATTCCTCGCCGAGCGCCTCGGCAAGAGCGGTCAGATACGCTTCCTGGCTTGGGTAGTGTTGATTGGGTTGAAAAACAGCGACCACACCCGGCGAGGCACTGTTCATGAAGGCCCGGCTCGCCCCGTGTCGGCTGCACGCGGATTGCAGATTGCGAATGTCGCGATGCAGATCGCTCAAGTCCTTGACGGTGATGGGCCCTGTACAAATCGGGCGATGATATTTGGGCGTGGCGCCGAGCTTTGACAGGCGGTCCTTGAAATCGGGGTAATCGTCGAGGTCGCGAGGCGTCGCCCGCGGGAGCAATCCGATCTCAAACCCCGTCAGCCGGTGTCGGATGTAGGTTGCATAGCTGATTTTGCTCATCTCGCCATCGCTCACCACATCAATCCCAGCGGCAACCTGACGGGCGACCGCATCATCGACCGCGTCGGCAATCGTCTTTTCAAAGTGCGCACGGTCGTAGCTCTGTCCGGAATCCTGGGCGAACAGGCACTCGACGACCGGCTGCGGCCGGGGCAGGCTCCCGACATGGGTGACCGCAAAGGCGTGGGGCATGATGAGTCTCCGGAGGGTCAGCGTTGTGAGCGGTCAACGAAGCGCTTTTCGGCGACATGGCCGTTGGCGTCGCGTGCAAGCCCAGCCTGGGCGGCGGCTTCGGTGAGATCGGGCGACCAGTCAATCCGCTTGCGATGGTCACCGGCGGTGAGGAGCAGGCCAAGGGCTGGGCGCGTGCCCGTGTTGCGCAGGGTCCGCCAGACCTCAGCGGGCAACGCATAGCTGTCCCAGCCCGATTCGCGCCCCTGTAGAGGGATTTGACATCGAGTCGGCCCCGACTCCAGTTCAAGCGCGAAATCGCCATCGACTGCGATCAGGACTTGCTTCTCGGCAAGCGTGTGGCGGCCGATTTGACCGCCCGGTGGCAAACGGAGCCATTCGAGTGAAACGCCATGGGCGTTGGTCACCGGCGCCTGCGCCTGACGGTCTTCGCTCATACCCAGGCCGATGGCTGGGGCGAGCGCTCCGCCGTGGCCGGGAAGTGTGCTGTCGAGTAGGCTCATCGGGCCCCAGCGCAACTGCTCCGATCGAACGATCCGAGCGGCCATCTCCTCAGCCGACCAATCCTTGAGCCGCGCAATCTCGTCGGGCGTCATTGGTTCGAGAGGCTTCAGGGGGGGTTGAAGACGTTCGCCCCGACGCTCGTCGATGATCCGGTAGTCGTCCGTGAGTCGAACGCCCTCTCGGGCTGCTGCCTCGAGCGTACTGGGCCCCCAGAGGATACCGCCAGTGTCGTCGCCACCCAGCACCGTGAACATGAAGCCGTCATCAACCCCGACATTGCGAAAGCCGCGATAGATCCAGGTTGGCACACTCACGATATCGCCAGCCTTGATCCGCGCGCTGCGGTGGCCCGGGTTGAATCCCCAGTGGATCTCCCAATCGCCGCGCACGCAGATGAACACCTCACAGGTGAAGTGCATGTGCGGCGGATTCATCTTGCCGTGAGGCATCGATACCGCGCCCACCTGAAAGCCGTGACGCTCCCTCAGACTAACGGGCTGATTAGGATTCTGTGAGACGCCCGGGCCGATCAGGGCGTAGTTGAATTTGGGAGAGCACTCGGGAATTCGGTAGTCAATGAAGGCTTCGGTGCTGTAGCGCAGCGACTCGAAGCTGATGAGGCGGGCCCGTAAGGCCCTTTCGTCGTAAGGTGTCATGTCGATGTCGATCGTCGGCGAGGTTGGACACGCGATGCGCGTGGCCGCCGAGGCGCGGTCGTTCGGCGCAGTTGCAAGCGGCCACGAACTACGAGATTTCGCCCTTCGAGCACGCCGCCTGAGAGCTGATGTCCCAAAAGGGTCATGGTGGCTTCGACCATCCGGTCCACGGGTTGCTGGAAGGTCGTTAATTGATAAGCGGGCCACGCCGCCTGCGGCACGTCGTCATACCCCACCACCGAGACCTCGCCGGGCACATCAAGCTGCAGGTCGTACCGAAGGGTATCCATGACCGCGAGGGCCATCTGATCGCTTGCCGCAAACACCGCATCCGGACGCGACGCGGCATGCCCCCTGAACAAGGCCCGCGTCGCGTTGGCCGCTTGCTCAGGATCGTAATGGCCTGTGGCTCGCGCCGCCAGTTGTAGCCCCGCAGCGCGCAGGACCCGGATGAATCCGCGTTCGCGATCTCGATTGGTCGAGGAGTCCTCTCGGCCTGCGATAAAGGCGATTCGCTGGTGGCCGAGTTGCACGAGATGTCGAGCCAGTGCCGCACCACCACGACCGTTGTCACCACGGACCGAACAGACCGAGCCTGCCGCCGACTGGGGGCCCATGACCCGGTTGAAGAGGACCACCGGAATGCTTGCGTCAGCGCAGCGCTGGGCGAGTGCCGAGGACAGTGTGATCGAGCCCAGAACCATGCCGTCCACGCGATAGCGCAGCATTTGACCGACCAGCTCGGCCGAGTCCGCGCCGTCACCGACAAACATGAGCAGATGGTACCCAGCGTGCTGTAGTCGACGGCACAACTGGTCGATCACCAACGGATAAAAGAGATTGTCGAGGTGCGACACGACCAGCCCGATGATCCGCGAGCGTCCCGTGCTCAGGCTACGCGCCAGCGCATTCGGCTCGTAGCCCAGTTCGTTCGCGGCGCGCAGGACGCGCTCCCGCATCGCGGCGCCAACACTGGCACCGGCCGTGAACACACGACTCACCGCCGATTGGGAGACGCCCGCTCGGCGGGCAACGTCGATGGAAGTGGCCCTCGAAGTGGGCACTCGGGTCTCCTGAACGCGCTTTCAACGCGATTTTGCATAGGTATGCAAACCATTCTCGCAGCGGAAGTCGAGACTGGCAAGTCCCGCTGCGGGCCCTTCACCCGCTGTTCCCGAGCGATCGTCTCAGCGTCGCATGATCCGCGATGAGACCAGGATCAGGCTGCCCGAGGGCTTGCGGTAACCGAAGATGAAGGGGGGGGCCTCCGATGGCTCGCCTCGTTCGACGAAGTCGCGCAACCGCAGCATCGCGGGCAGCCCTCGCCACAACTCATGGGGTTCAGTGAATCCGCCATGCACCTTGATCGGGCCGATCGCACCCAGTGTCTCGATGTCCAGACCGGTCTCGTCCTGCACGACGACCGCAGCCTGCGTGCTGATCAGCGTGGAGAGTTGCGTGAAATGCACCGATTGCAGAAGGTGCGAGGCCGATTTGATCAGTACGGTGCCGTCGATCAGTCGCGACACCATCCGGTGCGCGGCCCCCTGGGGCCTGAGCCCCCCGTTCGAGAGGTCAAGGCTCAAGTAGTCCACGGAACGTCGTTGGCCCA